>VXOH01000082.1:11836-24712 GCA_009840135.1 Chloroflexota bacterium
ATATTAAATGTTGTTCCATCCTTTTTCTCCCCCCCCCCCGCGAGGGGGGCGTCTACCCCCCCCCCCCCCACGGGCCGGGGAAGACCCCCTGCCTGTAACGGCGAATTAGAGGGTGCGGACAAATTGAAGGTAGAAGTCTCGCGGCGCCCCTTTTCGTCGTTCCCGCGCAGGCGGGAACCTCGCACACTGGAGACAAGGTCCCATTCAGGGGGCTTCGGTGAGAAACCAGGGCAGACAAATAGGTCTGCCCCTACCATTGTGGCTCCTGGATCTCCTACCTTGGAATGGAAGGCTATTTTGTCCACACCCTCTAAAGGGAGCCTGTTTCGAGGCAAATGTAGTTTTCACCTTGTTCTTGGTTTAGTAGCCTATCGCTACTGAATTGATGGTTAACCAGCAGGTCCGTTCGGGGCAGGGGCGCTTCGCGAAGCGCCCCTACGGGTTTAACCGTGAACGGAGGGCCCTTCGACAGGCTCAGGGTGAGCGGGCCAATTGCCCATCAATCCAAATGATTTGCTCTACTGGTAGGGCAACAGGTTTGAACTGATGAATATCAACTGGCCCTCACCGCCCAGGTGTTAGCCAATATGTTCGGGGTCCCCGCCTGCGCGGGAACGACTAAAGAGGGACACTGAGAGACTCTTACCTTCAATTTGACAACAGTCCCTGGCTCCTACCTACCCTGGAACCAGGGCATGCGCTTCTGGGTGAAGGCTTTTACGCCCTCCTGGAAATCGCCGGTATGGACTATACCGCTGATGGCCGCTGTCTCGGCGTTCAGCTGGTCCTCCAGGGAGGCCCCCAATGAATCCTCAAAGAGACCCTTCACCTTCCCGTAGGCCAGCGTAGGGCCCTGGGCCAGGCGGGTGGCCAGCTCCAGGGCGTGACGGTCAAAATTCTCCGACGGACACACCTGGTTGACCAGTCCCAACTCCCGGGCATACTCCGCGCCTATGGGCTGGCTGGCCATGTAGATTTCCATGGCCTTGCCCAGCCCGACCATGCGGGGAAGCATGTAGGTGGAACCCCCATCGGCGGTGCAGCCGATACCGGCGTAGGCCATTATGAAGCGGGCGTCGGCCGAGGCCACACGCAGGTCGCAGCAAAGGGACAGGCTGAACCCGGCCCCGGCCGCCACCCCGTTGACGGCGGCCACCACGGGCTTTTCCAAGCGCCGAATGCCCATTACCACGTCCCGGTGGAGGGAATCGGCCAGCTGCCGCAGCCGCCCGGACAAGCCCTCTGCCCCTCCGGTTTCCAAGCTATCCACGAAGTCCTTGACGTCGGCGCCGGCGCAGAAGGCGCCCTGGGTCCCGGTAATCATCACCGCACGGACCTCCGGTCGCGCACAATCACCGATGATACGACCCAAATCCGCCACCATCTCCGGAGTGAGGGCATTGCGGGACTCGGGCCGGTTAAGGGTAATGACGGCCAGGGAATCCTTGCGTTCAAAGTTGATGTGGGTGGATGGCATGGCGATTCTCCGGGTCTTAACATCAGGCGGCAAGAACGAGAGCCTGTTTTGATTCGTTGACACGGACGGCAAGAAGGGCTGAAGAAGGCCAGTTCCTAACTATCAGAACAGATAGCCAGTCCCTTGAAGCCAGCTTATTGGAATGCCTGGCCCCCGGGCGTCGAGAAGCGCAGGTGCGCTATTCCCACGGCCACCTGAATTACATCCATCATGAGGGGTCCTACTTCTTCCCGCAGTCCGGTCTTGGTCAGAGTAGCTCCATTGATATTCACGGCCCTGGCAGACGCCATCTGTTTCGCTTGCTGCATGGCCAATGGATTCTTCGCCAGGTCGAACCCATGCTTGAAGAGCTGCACTTCTGCGTCACCGCCATCGGAGACCTCTACCCTGCCTTCCGGCACCTCATCTATGTAAAGTTCAACAACGTCGTTATTCGGGTAAAGATAAGGTGTGGTAACCACCAGGTAGGTGGCTTCCTCGAAACGCCGGCATCTGAAATCTGCCTCCAGATACTCGAGATATCCGGCTATTACTTCCCTCTCATCAATAGCCATCATCGCCCCCGGCAGGAATGTCTCCGATGCTGCCTGTGAACGATATTTTACACTCTCGGCAAAATTCCATGAAAGCCTCGTTCGGCTCCTCGGGAATCAGTTCAACGGGGGTGAAAGCGAATGCGTCCCCGTGTTCGTCAGTCCACCGCTGTTTGTGAGTCTGGTAGTTCCAGGAATTGCTGTCTTTGCCGGGGTTCCTGTGGTTACCGTTCACATCCATAGAGAATATGCGATAGCCGTTTGTTCCATGATGAAGAATTAGGGAAAAAGATCTCTTGTGCGGTGGCGCCAGCCGCGCTTTTCCCACCAGAGTAAGCAACCAGCCCCCTTCATTCTCCACGCTGACCCTGAACTCCATCCAACTTCTGCTGCGGGAGTAAACCCACTCGACTGGCTCAGAGATCACCTTGTAGGAGGCTACTATTCGGTCAGCTTCGGCCTCTGTCGGAGGAGAGGTTCCCAAGAATCCTGCCTAATCATCCCCGCCGGGCTGGGGTGAGAGGCCGCCGCGGGGCCCTGGCTCGGAGGGTTCGGGCGGTTCGGAAGGCCCGGCCGGGCGCAACCCCGGCACCCGCTGGAAGATGGCCACGATGCCCCCGGCCACGATTATCCAGACCACGGACAGGGCGGCTACCTGGAACCCCTGCTGGTAGTAGGGCTGGGCTTCGGCGGCGGTCATGAACTCGGCGGCCACCGGCAGGCTCAGTCCCAGGATGGTGGCCCCCAGGGTGCTGCCCACCGTGTGCCCCATCTGGCGGGTAGTTTCCAGCATCCCGGAGGCAAAGCTGCGGTTGTCGGGCAGGGTGTTCATCACCACCGCGTTGTAGGGGGAGATGAACAGGGCGGTCCCGATGGACGCCGGAAGCAGCAGGAGAGGCAGGCCCCAGATGGGCACCTGGTTGGCAAACAGGCCCAGCAAACCCACCCCGGAGGCGATCAGGAACAGGGACATGGGCCCCATCCACCGGGGATTGTGGCGGTCGTAAATGTAACCGGCAATGGCCGGAACCCACAGCCCGAAAGTCTGGTGAGGCAGCAATACCAGGGTCACCACCAGGGGGCTGTAGCCCAGGCCGTCCTCCACCACGATGGGGACCAGGGTGAAAATGACCAGCATGGACATGTGGCAGGTGGTGTTGCTGAACAGGGCCATGGAAAAGTACTTGCGCTTGAAGTACCGGAAATCCAGGAAGGGCTCCAGGCTGCGGAATTGCAGTACCACGAACAGGCCGGCCAGCGCCAGGCTGAGAATGTGCATTGGAATGTGGTACGACAGGGCGTCGGGGGTGGTGAAGGACTCGGCGCCGTCGTGGAGGTGGGAGCCGGAGAGAATGAAGGTTGCCAGCACTGCCACCAGGACCGCCGCCGCCAGATAGTCAATTTTAACCCTGGCCCGCTCGCCGCCGTCCCGGGCCCACTGGTAGCTCTGGTACTTGAGCACCGGCAGAGAGAACCAGATGGTAACCACGCCAACCACCAGGGCCGACATGTAAACCAGTCGCCAGCTGATGTACTCCAGGAAAAGGCCGAAGAGCAGCAGGCCGATCAGGGTGCCGAATCGGGAGGCGGTGACCGGGACGGCAAAGGCGCGGCCCCGCTCGTTGGGCTCGTACACCAGGGCGATGATGGCGTTGGAGTTCGCGATAATCAGCGCGCCGCCAAAGCCGCCCACCCCGCACCAGAAAATAAGCTGCAACAGGCTCTGGGCGGTGGTGGCCAGCAAGTTGGACAGGGTCAGCACCACAATGCCCAGGAAGAAGATACGGACGTGCCCGAACCTTTCACCCAACCGGGAGGTGAGGAACACGGTGCTGCCCAGCATCAGGAGGCGGATGATAACCGTCCAGGCGGCATCGTCCACGTCCACGCCGAAGTAATTGCCAACGGAGGGGGTAGCCAGGGTAACGGGCAGGAAGGTGAGCTGCACCAGCAACTGGGAGGCGGCCAGGGCCCGCAGGGTCTGCACCCGCTGGGGCGACCCGCCCAGCTCGCGGAAGGCGCTGACAATGTTAAGCCGGTTAAGGATTATGGATAGAATGCCCAAGAGACTTTACCGCCCAGCGCAAATACCAACCAGCCAAGTCTAGGAAGGTTGCGGGGTAATGTCAAATTGGGGGACTCTACAGGCGGCTCGTGTTGAGCGGACTGGCAGACCGGACTGGGGCAGACACGCAGGTCTGCCCCTACAGAAGTGGGATTTCACGAAATACAACCGACCATCGCCGCGAGAAGGTGGGAATACCTTCAATTTGCGAGTGCTGAATCTATAGGTCTCGTACTCACCCATGCTGAAATACCCTACCCCGGGTGCCCCGGCGTTCCTTTCAAGGCACAACCATTGCACGAAGACGCCAACCCGCAGGGGGCGGTTGCTCCGGTGGCTGCCGTTACCGGACCCGCTGCCGATATGTCTTTCGCACCTTCGGGGAACAGGTCGAGGCGTAGCTGCTTGCCCGAGGGCGGACGCTGTCCGGGGAAGACTACGAAGGGCCAGGCCCGTTTTCGCACCACCCCCATGGCCGTAAGATCGCGCCAGTTGTCTATGCTGTGGTTGAGCCGGTTATCCAGGATTCGCTGGGCCGAAGTGGGGCCCATGCCGGGGACGCGCAGCAGTTGTTCCCGGGTGGCGGTGTTCAGATCCACGGGAAAGGCTTCCAGATTTTGCAGGGCAATGGACGTTTTGGGGTCTTCGTCCAGGGGCAGAAAACCTCCACCGTCAAAGGCTAGGTCCAGCTCCTCGTTGGAGTAGCGGTAAATTCGCTTCAGCCAGTCCATCTGGTAGAGGCGATGCTCCCGCAGGGGCGGCACCGGCGGGTGCTCTTCCATGGGAGTGTCGGAAGCGGGCCGGAAGGCGGCGTAGTAGACTCGCTTCAGGTTCCAGTCGCCGTAGAGCTGGTCAACCCTCCGGAAAATATCGGAGTCGGATTCCTCGGCGGCTCCCACGACAAACTGGGTTGCCTGGCCCACCGCTCCGCCACTGCTGGACCGGGTCAGATCGTTTATCCACGACATGGGGGCCAGAATGCCCTTTTCAAAGTCCTTGTGGGGACTGATTCGCTTCATGGCTTCGGCAGTGGGGGTTTCGATATTGACGGACAGGCGGGTGCCCAGGCGGTGGGCCGCCTCGACGTACTGGTATTCGGCGCCAGGCATTACCTTGAGATGGACGTAGCCCCGGAAATTATGCTTGCGGCGCAAAACCTCCACCACCTGCACCATGCGTTCCGTGGTCTTGGAGCCGCTGCCCGCAATGCCGGAACTGAGGAAGAGGCCGGCGACGGTGTGGCGGCGGTGCAGCTCCATAAAGGCGCTGGCCAGCTCGTCCACCTTGAAGGCGTACCGTTTGCGGGGGACGTAGATGCTGTTGGGGCAGTAGGCGCAGTCCATCATGCAGAAGTCGGTGAACATCACCCGCATGAGATTCATGAACTTGCCGTTGGGCATGGCGGCGCGATAGACGCCGGCAAGGGGGCGCTTGTCGGGGTTGGAATAGGGTCCGGTTATCCCCTTTCCCACCCATTTACCCTGGCCGCCGCCCGAACCGCCGCTATTGGAACTTGACTGGGAAGGCGCCAGCAAATCGTCGCCGGCCATGCCGCCCAGTATCTTTATCTTCTCGTACACGTCGGGGGTGCGCTTTATGAGCATTGGGTCAACCTCCTCCGGAGGGGAATAAGAACATTCGTTCTTAACAGGTTGACAAATGGTCATACGGAGTGTCAAGGGGTAAAGGCCCCTCAGACAGGGCTATCGCATGGATTTACCGGCCTGTATATCCGATTCACCTGAATCTGGTGAGTGTCTGCCCATGTTCGAGGTTCTCGCCTTCGCGGGAACGACGGGTCATTTCCCAAACCTGATATGCGATAGCCCTGGGCATCTCGGAGATGAGGGGATGCCCCAAAATCCGTTTGCCCCGGCTCCGGCGCATTTCACCCTGGCTTTGGCGTAGCGTATAATGCCGGAAACTGTCGTCACATCCCGGTGACGACTCCATCTCCGTCCCACTACTCACTAATCCGCCCCAGCCTGGCCAGTGAGGGACCAGACCGTCGAAGAGGGAACTTCGAACCACCGGGTTGGATTCTTGCGGGTCAACGAACACATACGTTACGAGCCTGACCAGGCCTGTCCTCCCTTCACCGAATTAGGCGTTGCGTTGCAGGGCGGACTGATTGCGCTGTCAAACATGGTCACCATTGTGACCGTGTTCGCGGTGGCATCCGATGGCAGCGAAGGTTACCTCGCGTGGGTGGTATTCGCCTCCCTGGTCGTCGGCGGGGCCGTCACGGTTTTGCAGGCAACCAGGCTTGGTCGGCTGGGGTCGGGGCACATACTCCTGATGGGCCCCGCCGCCCCCTTCATGGCGGTCTGTGTGCTGGCCGTGGACGAAGGCGGACTTCCGGTAATGTCGAGCTTGATAATTGCCGCCTCCCTGGTCCAGTTCGCCCTGGCATTCTGGCTGGCCCAGCTACGCCGGATTATCACCCCCGTCGTATCCGGCGTCGCCTTCATGGTAATAGCCGTTTCCGCCATGCCCATAGCCGTGGCCAGGCTGGATGATGTGCCCGCGGGCCTGTCCCCGATGGCAGGCCCGGCGGTGGGGGCCGCCACCCTGGCCGGGGCGGCAGTACTGATGCTTCGAGGTTCGGGGATTTTTCGCCTGCTGGCAATCCCAATAACCATACTTGTGGGGTGCATTGTCGCCGTTCCCCTCGGTGTGTTCGACTTTCAGAGCGCTTTGGACACGCCGTGGTTTGCCCTCCCGGAGTTTGCGGAGTGGCCCGGCCTGAGTTCGGTCCTGGATACGAACTTCCTGGCCCTCTTGCCAGTCTTCCTCATCGTCAGCGCCGTGGTGGCCATCAAGGCCGGAAGCGAAGGCGCGGCGATTCAACAGGTCTCCCGGCGCAGACCGAGGGCCATAGACTTCCGCGGCGTGCAGGGTTCGCTCAACGCTGGCGGCGTGGGAGTTCTGCTCTCCGGAATCGCCGGGATAGTCCCGGTACTCATATACCTGCCGTCAACCATGGCGTTGATCGGCTTTACCGGAGTTGCAGCGCGCCGCACCGGGTATTTCATCGGGGCTATGCTGATCGGGCTGGCCCTGCTGCCCAAGGTGGTAGCCATCCTCCTTACGGTACCGCGCCCAGTTTCGGGAGCAATCCTGATGGTCATAATGGGGCTCCTCTTCGTGGAGGGAGTCCGCACCGTATTACAGGACGGTTTCAATCAGCAAAAAGCCATCATAGTTGGCTTGTCCCTTTCCGTGGGCGTCGGTCTACAGGCCCACAACATCCTGGCCGCTGCCCTGGGCCACCCGTGGGACGTGGCTTTCGGGAACAGCATAGTTGTCGGCGTTCTGGCCGCCGTCCTGATGTCGGTGGTCCTGGACATGACCGTTTCCCGCCGCAGGCGCATGGAGGCGGAGTTGGACATGTCGGCCCTGCCCCACATAGCCGAGTTCCTGCGGGAAGTCGGCGCCGGGATGGGATGGAACCGGCCTTCGACGGAGCGGCTGTGCGCCGCCGGCGAGGAGACCCTTTCCAGTATGCTGGAGTTGCGCGATGACTACGAGGAAGACACCACTCCCCGCCTCATCGTCATTGCCCGTCCCCGCTCTGGCACGGTTGAGCTGGAGTTCATGGCGGTGTCGCCCGAGGAGAACATTGAAGACCGAATTGCCTATATGAGTGAGCAGGCCGAAGAGCCGGATGTAAGCGAAATTTCCTTCCGCCTTTTGCGCCACTACGCGTCTTCAGTGCGCCACCGGAAGTACCACGGAATTGACATCATTACTGTGTGGGTAAATGCTTAGTGGCATCCTTGACCGGCTGCGCGCCGCCGCAGGTTATGGGCGCGCCTGGTGGACAGGAAATCAATAGCTGTAAAGAGGTTGTTCCCATGGCAGCATACGTGATTGTTGATAACGAAATCAGCGACCAGACCGTGTTCGACGAATACGTCAGGAATATACCCGCAGTTACCGAGACTTACGGCGGCAAATACCTGGTCCGCGGCGGGGCCGCCGAAGTGATGGAGGGGGACCGGACGCCTCACCGGGTGGTGGTCATAGAGTTCGAAAACCTTGAAGCGGCCAGGGGATTTGTCAACGACCCCGAATACGCGCGGCTCGCCGAGATTCGCAGAAGGAGCAGCGCTACCACCACGATCATCGTTGAAGGTGTATAGCGCCAGAGGTTTTCACTTCTCCGGAAATCGCTTCCCCTGACCACCGTGGGGCGCACAGCGATGCGCCCCTACTCCCCAAACACCATAACCGCGTCGGCCAGGCAGACCAGGTCGCCGCGCTGGTTGATGCCCTTGACCCGGCATTCCACCAAGCCCCGGTTATTTTCTTCCCGCTTGCCTGTGATTTCGCCGCCGAAGGTGACCGTATCGCCGGACCGGAAGGGGGTTATGGCCCGCATCAACAGGCTGCCCCCGCTATAGAAGGCCTTGAGCGGGAAGGACAGCTCCAGCATCTGGTCAACGTAAGACATGGTGGCCGGCCCGGCGTTTACGGTGCCACCGAAAATGTTCTGGCGGGCGAACTCCTCGTCGTTGTGGATGTTGCTCTCGCTGGGCTTGCCGGCCAGGCGGAAGTCGCTCTTGCGATTGATAATCTCCTGGCTCTCGGTAATGGCCAGTTCGGCCAGGGAATCACCCACACGCACTTCTTCAAAGGTCAAAGGCTGGGAAGGCGCCGGCTTCAGGGCTGGCGATTCCGTTCGCGGAAAAACTGCCGTGACCTCGTCACCGGGCGCCGCCCGCTGGCCGTGGGCGTATTCAAAGATGCAGGTGTAGTCGTACCGGCCCACCGGCTCGCCGCGCTGGTTTTCGGCCTCAATGCGGAAGGTTACGAACTTGCTGCCCCGCCGCTCGTACTTTTCCAGCACCCGCCCCACGCCGGTTATGGTGTCCCCCACGAAGGCGGGACGGAACCAGCGGGCTTCGCACTTGGCGAAGGGAGTCTGGCGGCGGGCGGTTCTGGAATGTTCCAGGGCCACGAAACCGTTATTCTCCGCAATCTCGGGCCGCAGCAGGGGAGCGTAGGAAACGGCCATGGTGGGCATGGGCACCGGGGCGGCGCCGTATTCTTCGCTGCCGTTGCCCAGCTTGTAGCGGATATCGGGATTCTGGGCAATGTCGGCGTATTCGGCTATCTGTTCCGCGGTGATTGTTACCAGCGTCGGCTGAGCGGCCTGGCCGGGTTCTACAACGTCATATTCCCACAGGCGTTCGGTGATTGAGGTCATGAATTTCCTCTTTGAGTGGTCAAATGCAAGGGGGCCCATCCTTCGACAAGCTCAGGATGAGCGGGAGATGTACTCGTACGGAAGAATAAACCAACCCCCCCGCTCGTGGTGAGCTCGTCGAACCACGTCGTTCCCTTTCGATTTCGCTACTCGGCGGGTTGGACCAACTCGATGAGCACGTCGTCCGGGCCCTCGATGTATGCCAACTTGGTGCCGCCCACCACCTCGGTCAGGGGCAGGACTACACGGATACCGGCAGCCTCGAACCTGGCCATTTCAGCGGCCAGGTCTTCCACATGAAAACCGAAGTGCTCCAGGCCCAGGCGGTTGAGCTCGGCAACGGCGCGGTCGTCGGAGGAACCAACGGGCTTGGAAGAAACGTTGAGGCGGGTGGGTCCGCCCACTTCCATCCCAATGGTGACGGTCCCAGGCATGACCTCACGCTCGGAGACCTTCTTGGCTTCAAAGTATTTTTCGTACCAGGCTGCGGTGGCATGGGGGTCGGCGGCGCGGATGTGGACGTGGTTAATGGCGTAAGGCATGGTGGTTGCTCCTTTGATTTTTCTGGGGGAATCTCTGAAAAACGTCATTCCCGTCAAGACGGGAATCGCGGTCTGTAACTGGCGAGGTTCCCGCCTTCGCGGGAACGACGCATTAAAGGCACTTATTCAGACCTTTCCTAACCCACAAATGGGGAAGTGACTTTGCCGGTGGCTTCACCGCCCTTGGCTACCCTATATCCTCAAAGGCCGGGGTGGGCATGCCCGCTTCCCAGGTGGGGTCACGAAGCTCCAGGCGGTTGCCGCTGGGATCGAAGAAATACAGTTCCCGACCGGTGAAGAAACCCCGCTCCCGGTAGGTCAGTTGGTCTATGGGGACGTTACGCTCCCGGAACAGACGGCAGGCCTCTTCGAAGGTTTCCGGCGTCACGGTAAAGGAGTGGTGGACCTTGGCATCCCGCTGGGACGCTTGCTGGGTGGGTTCGTCCAGCTCACACAGCAGGATGTTGTGGTCGCCCACGTTGACGCAGGACATCCCGGAGTTTCCCAGGCGGCCCCTGGCTTCCAGGCCCAGGAAGTCGCTGTAGAAGGCCTCCGCCTCATCCAGGTTGTTTACCGGGATTGACCAGTGGGTTACGCCTTCGATTTTGAGCAGTCCCATAGCTCACCTCCAATTGGCCGCAGCCTCGGATTGCACAGTAGATTGTCGTGATGGGGCCACCTATAGTTGTTCTCATCAGGCAAGATTATGGCACATTTCGGGGCCAGGGTGGTATAGACAGACGGCAACCAGGGTCAATCAGGGTCAATCAGGGACAATCAGGACCGAATGCCGCTATTGCCCCGAAACCCCTTAATGTACCAACAACATACTTGGCAGGCTGGTAAATTATATATACAATATGCATGTTGAATACGAATGGGATGAAGGGAAAAGGAATTTAAACCATGCAAAGCACGGCGTGGATTTCTCTGAAATAGAAGCCTTTGAATGGGATACTGCAGTAATTGACCCCAGTACCCGTCATGGTGAACTGCGCCATGTCGCTATTGGCTTTATCGGCGACCGTTTGCATCAACTGGTCTTTACCATGAGGGGTAGGAGTTGCCGAATCGTAAGCCTTCGTAAAGCCAATCCCAGGGAGAGTAGGCGCTATGAACGAGGAAAATAACCTGGAAAACCTGCCTTTCACTGAATACGCCGCTCAAGTAGCGAAAAGAGGAGCGGAGCAATACGGCAAACTCGGCATTCCCAAGCTGTCTTTTGAGGAACTGGTGGCAAGTGACTTGACGTTTGCCCAAATTGAGGCCGATTACGGCGAAGAGACTGCAATCAATGTGGGCATCGCCCGAGACCCGGACGCCCCCGAATGGACGGAGGAGGATTGGGCCCGGGCCCGGCCGGCTATTGAAGTGGAGCCGGAACTGGTGGCATGGTCCCTGCGCAGACGGGGCAAGCAAAAGGCTCCAACCAAGGAGTTGGTTTCCATAAGGCTTGACCCGGACATTACCGCCCACTTTCGGGCTGGCGGGCCGGGCTGGCAGACCCGGCTAAACGATACCTTGAGGCGGGCGGTGTTCGGCCCTTGACGGTTGCTTCCGGCCGATTGCACCTCCCGTAAACCTGGGCTCCCGCTACATTCCCGGCGAGGCGTGGTGGGCGATCATCTTCCAGCCCGAGGGTGTCTTGACGAAAATGTTGGTGGCCAGCACGCCGAAGTTGTCGGCGCGGCCCTGCAGGACGCTGGTTATGCCCTCCACGCAGGTCACCCACCCACAGTTCCCCTCCACCACCACGTTGATGTAGCGGATGTTGAAGTGCATGAGGGTGGTGTTGTCGAAGATGCGCCGCCAGCTTTCCCTTATGGTCTCCCACCCCACCAGGGGCTGCCAGCCCGGGTGAATGCACAGGGCCTGCTCCGTATCCAGGCAAATGTCATCCAGGGCCGCCACGTCCAGGGAGCCGAAGGCGTCGTAGAATCGCTGGTTGGCCTGTTTGACCTCTTCGATGTCCGCCTGGCTGGACTGCATAGGGTAGCCTCCGTGATTCTGGATGGGACGGCCCTGGGTCGGGATTTGCCCGTGACCCTGGACTCCGGACTCTGTTTCCCGGACCCTGGAATGGAATTCAATCAGGGCGCCCACAAGGGGCGCCCCTACATTTTACAGGCCATTTCCCGCGGGCAACCCGCGGATGCCCCGCTTGACTAGCGCATGGGGGAGAAGGAGGCGGGGATTACAATCTTGTTTTCCTGGCTCAGCAGGAACTCCCTGGTCGGCGGGGGCCAGTTGGGGTTCTCGGCGGCCTCGGCGCGGACGCGGCCCCGGGCTCCCAGGTCTTCGTAGGGCCAGACGTGCATCCACTGGAAAGTGCCATCCTCCAGGTCGCTGTACATACCGGCGGCCAGCGGGGAGTACTGTTCGCGGTGGGGAACGCAGTTGGCCCAGCGGCTCAGGACCTCGTCCTTGGAGCCTTCCTGGTAGGTGTAGATCCGCATTTCGTAGATGCTGCCCAGTTCCTGGCCGCCGCCCATGGGACGCATGAAGTCGGCGGGATTCCAGATCTGGGAGTGCATGTTCAGAATGTTGCCGCCGTTGGGGGGAGGCCAGCCCTCGACGGAAGTGCCGCGGCACTCTTCGCGGTGGTCTTCGCTGTCGTAGGGCCAGATGTGGATGACCTGGTTCAGGGGGCCGATATCGGTATGGAAGAAAGCGGCCAGGGGAGAAACCTCTTGCCGGGCGGGCAGGGCCTTTCCGAAGTTTTCCTCAAACTCGGCTACGCTCCCGGGCTTCATATCATAGGTACGGACTTCGTAAATCATAGCCACTCCTCGTTTAACAATGTGGGGGAAATACCCCCGCACAGGTTAGTCTGGATACCGGCGCTAGTGTAGCAAAAAGGCGATTGAGGGGCAAACGATGGCGGGGGAGGGGTAGCGTTTCGAATTAGGTGGCATTGGCCGACCCAAGGTCCTGAAGGGCAGTAGGGGGGGGGTTGTTAAACCCCCCCACAAACAGTAAAAAACCAAAAATTAAAAAAAAAAAACAAAATGGCAATCAGGGGAATAAAAAAAAAATACAAAGCCCCC
>VXOH01000082.1:24722-72615 GCA_009840135.1 Chloroflexota bacterium
GCTCTTTGCGGGGCAACCGTTGGGGGGGGTGGGGTAGCGTTTCTATTTCGGGGGCATTGCCGGACCAAAGGTCCCAACGCGAAGTAGGGGCGGGTTTCAAACCCGCCCCTACAGGCTGAAAACAACCTGAATTGAAACGCTTCTCAGAGGAGGTCAAGAGTTACATTTCAGTTGGTTGCATTAACCGTAGGGGTGGTTCGCGAACCGCCCCTACCCTTGACCTTGACTGCCGTTCCGAGAGCAAACCACCTGAAGTTGCATACCGGACTCCGCCTTGGAATAATTGTACCCAGCGCGGGGATGGCTGCTTTCCAGGAGAGTCGTTTCCCGGGCAGCTTTGAACCAGTGGGATGGATTGGGAGAGTGGACTGGCAAATGTTCGGGCATACAAGGAACCGCACCAAGGAAGAACAGGGCTACTCCGAAACTCAAGCCGCGGCGAGGCCGACAGCTATAGCATTGGATGCCCATACCAGGGTAAGAAGCCAGGCCGTAAACGACGGACCGGTGAAGCGGGTGCAAGCCGGCAACGCCTGGATCGAGTACCGGGTGCGACGCAGCCGGCGGCGCAAGAAGACCTACCAGATATCTATTAAGTCGGGCCAGGCCCTGGTGGAAGTACCATACAGCACCACCAACCGCCAAGCCGAGGAGATGGTGCTGCAAAAGGCCCGGTGGATTCTTTCCAAGCTGGCCATCGAAACTTTGGAAACGCCGGCTCCCAGCCTGCTGTCCGGTGAAGAATTACCCTACGGCGGCAGAAAGGTAACCCTGTCGGTGGAGGGTGTAGTTGCCACAATCGGGGGCGGTCCCGAAGTTTCGCTGGACCGGCAAAAGCTCAGGATACTGGTGCCGGTGGGGCTCGAAGAGGAGGACCGCCGGAACCAGGTTGGTCAGGCCCTGTTCGCCTGGTACGGCGAACGAGCCACGGAACAGATATGGGGACACCTCGGCCGGTGGTGGCCCATACTGGGCCGGGGAGAAGGCCCCACGGTCCGCATTCGCAACCAGCGGCGGCGCTGGGGCAGTTGCTCCAGCGACGGAGTGCTGCGTTTCAACTGGCGGCTGGCCATGCTGGACCCGTCATTGACCGAGTACGTGGTAGTCCACGAGCTGGCCCATCTCACCCACATGAATCATTCCCCCGACTTCTGGGGGCTGGTTGAGGAGCACCTGCCGGACGTCAAGGAGCGCCGCCGGATGCTGCGGGAAGCGGGAGCGGGGTTACCTGACCTGTAGTTGCCCTACTTCTAGACTAATGCCATAGTGAAAACTACATTCGCTTGGGAATGGACTCACTGTACTTCGCCGCTTCAACCAAAGGGTTCCTTCCCGGACTGTAGGGGCGATTCGCGAATCGCCCCTACATCAGATACAGCTCTCCGACAGACAATGGCCCTTTACCCGTGTTGGACAGTTCCTTCCGCCCTGTGTTAATCCAGGGACGCCCGCTACTGGGCAGTAAAGCTGGCTGCCTCTTCCCCGTTCACCAGGACCGTGTACTCCTGTCCCGAACTAAAATCGGCTCCCAGCGGGATGGAAATGTCCTTAATCGGGTAGTCGGCGGTACACATTATTGGCTCGCCCCGGGCCACCCTGTGGTAGGTCAGTGATATGGCGATCTCGCCCTCGCCCTTCCGCCTGATAGCGTAGCCGTTTTCCTGGGAGCAGCCGCTGCCCGCGGGAATACCGTAGGTAATCTGCAAGCTGTATTGGGGCGGGAAGCTCTCCAGAATGTTGATTGTCGTCTCCACCACGTCGGGCAGGGCGATTTCCGAAGGCGGGAAGTCGAGACTGGGACGGCTGAAAGTAGTCGTCCGCTGCCCGTTGACGAACACATGGTAGGTCCGGCCTGGTTCCAGTGAATCTTCCAGATTGATGTAATCGTCCAGTTCCACCAGTTGCTCGTCGCAGGGGACAGACCATGATGCCGGCGGCGGTACGTGGTGGGTCAAAGATACCCTGATGTTATCGCCATCAATCTCAAAAGAGCTCTCCCCACGCCTTGAGCAGTTTTCCAGTTCCGATTGAAGATAGAAAACCTGCAGGTAATCACCTTCATGGGGCGGCAACATTTCCGCGCCGGTGATGGGGTACTCGGCAACCACCCATTCGTTGGGGTCCACGGGTTGATCTCCCGAGGCCGGGTCAGGCGGGGGCGGCTGGACCATTACCAGGACCATCTCCACCTTGCCGGGGTTTCCCCGGGTAATAACGTCGTAAGCCGTATCGTTTATAAAGGCCAGGCGGCCGTCGTCTTCAATGATGCGAGCCTGGATTGAGTAGGTGTTTCGGGAGTTAATGTCGTCCCTGTTGTATCCCACCTCGAACTCAATGGGAACCTGCCCCGGGTTTTCGATCACCTGCTCCGCCACCAGGGGAGCGGCAGCGTCCTGCAAGGAAGTATCCCGCAGTTCAACCTCCAGCCGGGCTCCCGGAGTGAGCGCCAGCCGCTCGCGGTAAGTGACTGAGCCGGAAACAAAGGCGTTGGCCCGGTTTCCGGATGCCACCTCAGTGGTGGCAGTGGCGTCCGGCGATGTACCGGCACCGCGCTGGCAGGCGGCCAGCGCCAACAGGCTGGCCAGGAGGGTCAAGACGACCAACACGCTTCTTATTCCTGGAATCAAACCGGCGCCTCCTGTATATAATCAACTGAAGGATAAGTAACATCCTGCAATTATATAGACGGAGCGGAAGGCGGAAAGGTTCCCGGGGGCTGAACCAAATCCCAACTTGGCTTTTGGAATCCTCTGAATGAGTCCCTTCCCCCCTGACGGGCTGACTGGGTTATGTAGTGTGGGATTCCACATTAGCATCACCCGCTATATGTCATCCTGAGCGGAGCGAAGGATCTAAGGTCGCAAGCAGAGATGACCTCGCTATTCTGAAAGTAGTCGAAGGGCTGTCATTTTAGATTCTTCACTTCGTTCAGAATGACAAACTAACGGTGCGATGACTGTTCTAAATACATACCCCTGCCAGCCCTTGACGGGGGAAGGTTAGGCGTCCACGTCCGCCCTTGGCGGGATGGGGGTGATAGCTTGCCGAAGACCATTTCCCCCTCACCCTCACCCTCTCCCAGAGGGAGAGGGGACTTAGTCAGACAATCTTCAGTCCAGGCACTGAAGAAGGTTGGGCGGGCAGAATACGTCCAGCCTGTGGGATTGCAGGTTGGAGAGACGGGGGCAATAGCCTATTCGGAGGGTACGCCCGGCGGGGGTCGCAGCGGGGTGACGGCCAGGATAACCGCGCCGGCCACCCACAGAATGGCGGCATAGATGAACACGGAACCGATGCCGTAGTTGTTGACCACTGCCGCAGCGATCAGGGGAGCTATGCCGCTCAGCACGCTGTTTACGCCCATGACGATTCCCATGGTCACGCCCTCGGTGCCCCGGCCCACCTGGTCGAGCACCGTCGCCTGGAGTATCTGGTTCATGGAGGAACTGAACAATCCGATGGCCAGCACGATGACTATCAGATCAATTCCCGCGCCCACCGGCTCTATGGCCAGGGACAGCAAACCCACGGCTGTAAGGCAGGGAATCAGGATCAGCTTGCGGCCAAACCGGTCGGACAGCAGACCGGCAATGGGGGAGGACACCACCCCCAGGATCAGCAGGAAGGTGAGGTGCAGCCCCACCATGAAGGGAGAAAACCCCAGCCCGCCCACATTTACGGGATCGTGCAGGTACTTGGCCAGCCAGAACATCAGGACCACAGACCCCATATCGCGGAAGCTGCTGACCAGCACCAGGGCCAGAATGGGCAGGTTGCGCAGCAGCCGGCCGGCGTCGCGGAACCGTTGACCCACATCCGTACGCTGGGATGCTTCCTCTCCATCTCCACCCAGGCGGTAGAGAGCCCAGAAGACAACAACCGTCATGACTATGGCGGGGAAGACATGAACCAGGGCCACAGGCCGCCATGCCCCGGCAAAGAGGGTGAGCAGGGCGCCCACAATCAATGGCCCCATGCTGTCGCCCACCTGGCCGCCCACGCCGTGCATGGACAGGCTGAACCCGCGCCTGTTGGGGAACCGCTGGGATATGGCGGCAATGGCCGGCATGTGCCATACGGTGCCGGGCAAGGGCATCAGGATAAACACCAACGCCAGGACGAAAAAGCCGGGGGAAGCCGCCACCAATCCGTATCCCAGGGCGGCCAGGACCATGCAGAGGGTCAGAATCAGCCCCCAGCGGCGTCGGAATATATCCACCAGAAAGCCGGTGGGGATGTTCGCTATACCACCGCTGATGCTGAGGATGGCAACCAGGGTGCCGAACTGGAAGTTGGTCAGGGCCAGGGCCGTCTGGATAACGGGCAGCAGTACAACTATGGCCTGTCCGTACCAGTGAGTGAAACCATGGCCAATGGAAAGATTAGCCAGGATGAAGGGGCCGCCCCTGCGGTATTGAGGTTGTCCACCACCGAGTTCGCTTGCCGTGTTAACTGCCAATGAATCGCTCCAATGTCCGCTCCAGGTTGAGGTAAGCCTCGGTGCGGGTACCCAGTATTATAAACGCACCCACCGCCAGCGCCAGGGCGGCAACAAACAGGCTGCCGGCGAGGCCTAGGAGGAGGCGGGGGAGGCTTAGTTTGGTAGTGTCCTTGGACACCTGGCCTCTACCCCTCGCCCCGCAACTGCCGGATTTGCGACTCCAGTTCTTGCAATCGGGCCTCGGCTGCCTCTCGCTGTTGCCGCTCCTGTTCAGCCCGGCCCTCGGCTGCCCGCCGCTGCTCCCGCTCCTGTTCAGCCCTGACCTCGGCAACCCGTCGCCGCTCCAGTTCCTCCGCTAATGTAAAGATATACTGTCCTGCCTCGTGGTCATACCACCGCAACTCTCCGCGCTCCCACCTCAGGCTCAAGCCCAACACCGGGCTGTAGCTTTCCAGCAGCCCTTCCTCCAGCTGGGTTATTTCAAGGGCGATGTATTCTCCATTCACCAACCGCTCTCCCAGCAGCTTCACAGAGTTCGTAGTATCTTCTTCATCAAATCGCCAGTATTCCAGCACGCCCAGATTGGCGTAAAAGCTACGTTTCTCGCCATTGTCATTTCGGCGGGTGCTGGGTGAGGCTATTTCCAGCACGAAGTCCGGCGGCTTCCCCTGTCCGGAAACCAAATAACCATTGTTGCTGTCATACAGTTCCGGGTTGGCATTAAAGGCAATCAGCAGGTCCGGGAACCGCCGCTCGCTGGCCGGTCGGTGGGGAAGGGCTGCCATGAACCTTTCTCCTTCTACCAGGAGACCATCCCGATTCCCGAAGTGCGCCGTCAATGAAGCAAGTATGCCGGTCTTTGCCAGGTGTCTGAAGCTGGTCATGTCTTCGGGATTACGCTCCGGCGGTTCCGGTATGTCCGGAAACCGATAGGTCTCGCCCTCCGGAGTAGAGGAGATTGTCCTGCGGTTTTTGGTTGTCATTTGGTAGCTTGCTCCTTCGAGGGTATCTCCAACGGTGGCCAGGCAAGCTCAAAATGGGTGACATTGACTGGAAAATCATTCCATCCTGAGTCTGTCAAAGACTGTTCGATACTGATGAAGAGCGCTTCGAGATTTTTCCCAGGTGGCGGCCGGCAGCAGCCAATTGTTTCCTTTTCCTAGTGAAAGAGACTACCTTATCACATGTGCATAGCGTCCCGGCCTACGTCAACTTTCCGTAAACCGTTTCCGGGGTTATCGGGATGGCCATCGAGAGTGAAAACGGCAGGACGGCCACGGTGCAACCGGCGAATCGGACATCTTCGATGGCGCTCATCGACGTGCCCCAGCTGGAACTGGCCAGGCGGCGGGCACGAATCCTTGTTATCCTCCCCCATCTCCACCAAAGCCCCCAGCATCCCCGCCGCCACGGCTCCTTTTGCCTAATGGCCCCAGGATAACCATCACCGTGAACAGCACGCCCACGAAGAGGAGTGTACCAAGGATCCCAAGCAGGAACTGCATCGGGTTATCGGTCTGCAGCCAAAGGCCGTACACGAACCCTCCGACCAAAAAGCCTACCAACGCCACACCACCCAGGATGACCAGACCCGAAAAAATGAAAAGAACGACGAGCCCAGCTTTTTCCTTCGAATTCACAATGAAACCCTCCTACTTCCCCCGGGACCGCTGGACTGGCTCGCGGGTCCGTGCGACCAGCGAGTTGACCAACTTCGGCAGTGTTCATTGACGTGACATGGTAGAGCTGGATGGGCAACGGGAATGAACTCCCTGCGCCAGTGGGGTCCGTTTCCTTTTGGGGTTTCGCCCCGTAGTACTACGACGACATTATTCGCAGAGTTGGGCTAGAGCATAGAAATTATCTCAAAATTGGGGATGGCTGTCCCGACGGGCCCTCCGTTCTATCTGTTCGCCCTCACCCTAACCCTCTCCCTCTGGGAGAGGGGATTTTTGAGATAGCTTCTTACTGGCCAGTTTGGCCCTTATGGTATGGGTTATTGATCTTGAACCTCCGAAATTATTCCGGCGTCAGTTCCACAGTCGCATTATAGCCCCAACCTTGCAGTTCACGGTTGTTAGGTGGTAAGCGTTCCTACGTCAACTTTCCGTATACCGTTTCCGGGGTTACCAGGATGGCTACCGAGTCCTGATTTACCATGGCTTCGTCGTATTCTTCCCAGTCGGGGTGCTCGTTGCCGCTGCAGGCCCGGAAGATGTCGCGCAAGAGCAACCGCAATTCCTCGGCGTCGGTGTTGAAGGCTCCTTTCAGCTCGGCCTTGCCCTCCACCACCACATAGGTGCGCCAATCGGGGGTGATGCAGAGGACGGTGCATTGTGGGTTGCGCCGCAGGTTGCGGACCTTCTGCGACCGGGGATAGACCGAGGCCAGGGCCATGTAGCCCTGGTAGGCGCCGCAGACCACCGCGCTGGCGTGGACCGCGCCGCTGGGCCGGATAGTCTGGACTATGGCACGATGGTTGGTCTCCAAGTATGAACGAATATCTTCAAATTCCATGATTGCACCTCGATGATTGGGTTTAACCGGTCAAAGGGCCAGGGCAACCACAAGGATTGCCCCTACCTGTTGTCGTGCGACTAGAAGGGCCGGCGGTATGAAACATCCGTCTCCACCGCCGTTATAAATTCCAGCAGGACGGACTCGCCTTCCTCAGTTTTGCGACGGGCCCGCTGGAAGGCCGGAATAATTTCGTCGGGGTCTTCAATGCGCTCACTGTAGCCGCCCATTTCGCGGCCCATGCCAGCGTAGTTGCCGCTGAGGTCGCGGGTGTTGTACAACTCGTGGGACGCGGCCATGGCCGTTACCTCGGCGCCCATGCTGGAGTTGTTCAGCACCACGGTGATGATGGGCAGGTTGCTGCGCACCGCCGTCTCGAAGTCCAGGCCCGTCATGCCGAAGGCGGCATCGCCCATGAAGTTGACGCACACCTTGTCCGGTTGGGCCAGCTTGGCGCCGATGATCAGCCCCAGGCCGGTGCCGAGGCCGTGGGACTTGCCCCAGCCCAGGTAGCTGCCAGGTCCGTTGGAGCGGTAGAAGGGCAAAAGTTCGTCCCGGGGACTGCCCGAATCGTGGGTGACTATGGCATCCTCCGGGGGAATGGCCTTCATGAAATCCCAGAAGACCCGGTATGGGTTGATGGGCCGCTGGCCGCCGGTCAGCTTGGGAATCCACTGGCGCAGCCACGTGTCGCGCTCATCCACAATGGCCGATGCGGTGGCCGGATTATCCTTGCGGCTGTCGCCCACTATGTCGCGACAGGCATCAATAAGCTGGCGCAGGGCCAGCCTGGCGTCGGCCATGATGGGAATGTCCACCTGGTAGTCCTTGTTCAGATCGCGGGGGTCGTTGGTTATCTGGATAATGGTCTTGCCGGCGGGTATGTTTATGTAGCGGACGTGCTTGGTGAAGCTGCAACCCACGCCCAGTACCAGGTCGGCGCGGCGCATGAAGTTATAGACGGGGCCGGACATAACCCCGCTGGCGCTGCCCAGGGCCAGGGGATGTACCTCTGGGAAGACGCTTTTGCCGGCCAGGCTGCTCATAACCGGTACCTGCAGCAACTCTGCCAACTCCAGCAGTTCCTCGGAAGCCCCGGCGTACAGGACGCCCTGGCCGGCGTGGATTACGGGCGCGGTGGCGTTGCACAGGGCCCGGGCGGCGGCCTCGATATCCGATGGGTTGCCCGGAAAGGGCAGGGATTTCAAGGGACTATAGGCGGCAGCCGATTCGTCCACCTCACCCAGGGCTACGTCGGAGGGGATTTCCACCAGCACGGGCCCCGGTCGCCCCTGGCGCAGGGCGGCGAAGGCGCGGCGCATAGTCTCGGCGGTGCGGTTGGGGCTGTTAAGCTGCTCGATGTACTTGGTCACGGCGGCAAAGCTGGTCATGGAGCTGAACAGGGGAAGAATCCCTTGCCGGTCCATGGGGTGCCCCGAGGCCAGGATGAGCAGAGGCGTGGAGTCGGAGTAGGCGGTAGCCACGCCCGAGAAGGCGTTTTCCGCGCCCGGGCCATACTGCATGGCGAAGACGCCCATGGGGTCGCCGTAGGTAACGCGGCTGTACCCGTCGGCGATGCCCACGCCCACCCGCTCCTGCCGGCTGATGACGGGCCGGATGCCGGCTACGGCGGAAGCCTCCAGCACCGGCGTGGTGGGAAAGCAGCACAGGTTCTGCACTCCCTCCCGCTTGAGAATGTCAGCAATCAGGTCAACAGTACGCATGGGGTACCTCCGGGGATTTAATCGGCCTCAAGAATAGCAAAAATCTCGGGCGCCATATAGACACGGTTTCTTCTTCTGCCCGTAACTTCCCTCAGTATTCCGGCTGATCCCAGCCGTTCTATGGCTCTTTGAGCGCTAACCGGTGTGACGCCGAGATACTGCCTGGCCTGAGGGGTTGTAACGGCCGGCCGGGCAAAAAGCTCGTCAACCAACTGCATGGCAAGGGGAGACGAACGGCCGCTTTGCATTCGTTCCCGGTACTCCTGCCGCAGCGCGAGAAGCCTCTGGGAACGGGCAACAGCGTCCAGGGATTGCTCTGCAACTCCCTCAAGGAAGAAATCTATCCAGGCCTTCCAATCTCCATGTTGGCTAACCCGGAGCAAGAGGGTCATGTATTCCTCTCGGTTCTTTTCGAAAAACGAGCTGAGATATAGCAGCGGCTGGAAAAGATACCTGTGCTCGCAGAGCAGCAATGAGATCATCAGGCGCCCAACCCTGCCGTTGCCGTCTTCAAAGGGATGAATCGCTTCGAACTGGTAGTGGGCGAGTGCAAATTTAATGAGAAATGGAATATCATCGGCAGCCTGAATAAATTCCTCGAAAGCGGCTAATGCCGGGTGCATACCTGCCACTGGAGGAGGAACATACCTGGAATCAGCAAAGGATTGATTGAGCCGACCTATTCGGTTTTGTACTGTTCGGAATTCTCCAGGGTGAGTTTCTTCACCTCGAACACTATCTAACAACCGTTCGTGAACCTGACACAACAATTCAAGTGAAACCGGCGAGGATTCAATCTGTTCTAATCCATACTCCAGGGCACGAACATAATTCACGACTTCCTGGGTGTCGGATGTGGAAGACTGGTTTGCAGGCACTGCTTCAAATAGCAGCAATTGTTCAAAATTTGTAGCCGTGCCTTCAATGCGACTTGACGAAACCGCTTCACGTCTAAGGAAGGGACCAATCAACAAGTAGGGATTGGGCAACATTTGCCCAATCCCGTTTAATTCCCCCAGAGCGCGTTCGGCTGAAGAGAGCCGATTGACTGTCGAGATTTCGAGATCTAGGGGTGGCGGCAGAGGATCTGGCACAAAGGCCCAATATTCACCAGTTAAGTTTTCCCGTATCTGAACCAAGTATCCAGGGCAGTCATCGTCGAAGTCCTCGGGCCGCAACCGTCTATCCCTCGCTAATATACTTTAGTATAATAACAGTCCACGTTATTATACTACATACTATAAAAGTATAATAGCGATGGCATTTGAAACTCCCTCCCCCTACACCACCGCAACCTGCTCAAAATTTCCGCCCACCACCGACGTGGCGTCCAGGCCCAGCCAGCGTTCTACCAGGGTGCCGTAGAGGCCGCGGTAGTCGTAGCTGAAGTGGAGGTCGCCTTCCAGCAGGTCGGCCTCGCGCATTGACGGGAACTCGTTGTACTGGCCGCCCTTGACCGGGGCCCCCATAACCATGGACAGGCCGCCGGAGCCGTGGTCGCTGCCGGACCCGTTGTCCTTTACCCGCCGCCCGAACTCGGTGAAGACCAGCATAACCACCCGGTCCTCCACGTTGTGCTCCCGCAGGTCGGCGAAGAAGCAGGAAATGGCGTCGGACAAATCGGTCCAGAGCTGGGTGTGGACGGACATTTCGGCGGCGTGGGTGTCGTAGCCGCCGTGCTGGGTGTAGAAGACCCGCGTCCCCAGGTCGGCCAGCAGCACCTGGGAAATGGCCTTCAAATTCTGGGCAATCACAGTCTCGCCGTACTCCACCGTTGACTCATACTGTTCCGGCGCCGTGCGGAGAATGTCGGCCCCCTTCAGGGCGTCCAGGCCCGTCTGGCCTAGGTAGTCCATGGTGGGGCCGGTGCCCATGGCCGGCGTGTACATGCGGGCAAAAACGTCCAGGGCCCGGGCCCTTGCCTCTTCCTGGGGGATGGAGGTCAGCAGGCCGTAGTTTTCCAGCACCGCCACCGAGGCCACCGGCACGCCGGGCAGGGCCATGGCCCGGGGCAGGCCGCGGCCAAAGTTGACGCCGGTGAGGACGTTCTCGGCGTGGGGGTCCAGGTCGCGGATAACCTTGCCCAGCCAGCCCTCGGTACCAATCTTGTCCGGCTCGCAGGTATGCCAGATGTCCATGGACCGGAAGTGGGAGCGGTTGGGGTTGTTGTATCCCACCCCGTGGACCACCGCCACGTCGCCCCGGTCGTACAGTTCCTTAATGGGGGCCAACGCGGGGTTGAAACCCACCCTGTCGTCCAGGGGCAGGACCCTTTCGGGGGCCACGTTCACCGCGGGCCGGTTGTCATAGTAGCGGGGATTGCCGTAGGGCACGACGGTGTTCATGTAGTCGTTGCCGCCGGTAAGCTGCAGGACAACCAGGACGGGGTCCTTGCTGGTACTGGTCATGGCATCCGCTCCTAAAACTGTTCATCCACGAATAAGCACGAAAATCCACTAATATTCCACTAGCCATTAGTGAAGATTCGTGCTTATTCGTGGATGTGGACTTGGGTAGCTTGTGATTAAACGCTAAAAGACGTCCCGCAACCGCAGGCCTTCTTGGCGTTGGGGTTCTCGAAAACGAAACCCTTGCCGTTCAGTCCGTCGGAGAAGTCCAGTTCCGTGCCCACCAGGTAGATGTAGCTCTTCTTGTCCACCATCACCTTGACGCCGTACTGCTCCACGACCTTGTCGGTTTCCAGTTCCTCGTTGGTAATCTTCAAGTCGTAGGTCAGGCCGGAGCATCCACCGCCCTTGACGGCGACGCGCAGTCCCACACCATCAAGAACGCCTTCCTTTTCGGCGAAGTACTTGATCTTTTCGGCAGCCTTCTCGGTGATCTGCACACCCAGTTCGACGCCATCCATGGTAATTGCCATACAGGTCCCTCCATTGGGGAACTAAATTTCTAAGGCGCTGTTAACGCCATTTTACGATTTAAGGTTGCGGGGCGTCAATGGGGTGTAAAGCCCACACTCCCACCCTCGCGTCACTCCTCCAGATCGGCAGGTGCCGTTCCGGTCAGTTGGTGAGCTCTTTCCATGAAAGCGAAGGCAGATCTGGAGATCAATGTCACAAACCGGACCTGGTCGGCAGGACTCATACGGTATTCGGTATCACCATACCTATAGGTGACAGCATACTTGTTCAGCCAATTGATTGACCCCGCCGGACCTTCGCTTTCGGTATAGGAGGTGTATTCCATGAGCTCCAAGAGTAGTTCTGCCGCCAAGGTTGTTGATTCGTAGGGATTGGACAACAGACTATCTGCCAATTCTTGCAAGTCATGGACTGATCGGTATTCGAGCTCCGCTGCGGACATCCAAGCCTTAATGCTGTTCTCAATGGCCTGGTGGCCGTGAAAGCCGTAACTTGCCTGGTCTTCAGGTTCATGTTGAGCCAGGGCTGTCATGCTTCTCAGGTTGCGCTGGGTGGTCAAGATTCGCTGCTTAACGTCAGGCCAACTGTCAGGATAACCATCGTGAGGTTCCTGGACGTCACCTAGATTTTCCGGGCACATCACAACTCCTAACCGCCACGCCTGTCCCGCTACATGATTGGGGGCCCTGCGGCAGTAATTGAACCTCTCTTCGCTAATGGCCAGTAGTTGTACGTTAAGAACCGGCGGATTCTGGTCAAAATATCTTTTCAGGGCCAAGTTCACATCACGTTCTGCCGTGGCTCCTCGATTCTTGCAGACCAACATGACATCCATGTCTGACTCGGGGCGATGGCCACCGGTGGCCCTGGAGCCGAACAGAATTACAGTGTTAGGACCGGCGAACTGTTGGGCAAATGTGGCGGCAGCCAATGCGTGAGGATCTGGATTCACTGCTTTGTTCTTGTTTCCAAACATTTTCTTGACTTTGTTCAGCTCGAACTTTCGAGACTCTGTTCATTCATCTATGATAGCTTGAACTACCTTAGTTTTGGAATCTCTTTCCTCGCTGAAGACGGGGTTCTACAAACTCCCCTTCACCCCACAAAAATATCCAGCGGCAGGAAGGCTGAGACCACGAAGTTGGGCACATCCACCACCTCGCTTACCTTCAGGTCCACGGCCACGCTGCAGATGCAGTAGGCCTGCTCGCGGCTCCAGCCCCGCTCCATCAGCAGGTGGATCATGTTCAGCAGGGCCTGGCGCGACGCCAGCGTGGCGTGCTCCGATTCATTGGCGCCGTCGGCAATGCACATGCCGGTGGCGGCCACGAACCGGCGGGGCGCGGCCATCTCCGGGGCGGTGAAGTAGTCGTCACGCTCGAAGTAGGGGAAGTTGATGCCCCGGCTGGCGGCCTCGCCCTTGCGCACCTGGAAGCTGACGTGCAGGGTGCAGTCCATCTCAACGGCCGTGCCGCAGCACTCGGAATCGCCCTGGGCGTAGTGGGCGTCGCCGGCGGAGAACAATGCTCCCTCGGTGAAAACGGGCAGGAACAGGCGCGTGCCGCCGGTGAGCTGCTTGATGTCAACATTCCCGCCGTTCTCCCGGGGTGGTATGGTCCGCAGCCCCTCGGTGGCGAAGGGTTCGTGGGCCGGTACGGCGCCGTCCGGTGTTGGGCCGACAACCATGCCGCCCCGCCGGAGAAGCTCGTCCTCCCGCAGCAGAATTTCCTGGCGCAGCGCCCGGGACGGGGCCACCCCGATGGTTCCCATGAAGGAAGCGTCGGGCACCCGCACGCCGGGCAGTTGCTCAGACTGGGCAAAGCCATCCTGCATCTCCCAGTGGACAATGTAGGGTTCGGTGTACAGGTCCCGCAGAAACCCGAATCCCGGCAGGATGGTGGTGAATCCCCAGCTTGCCGGCTCGATGTTGATGATGTTGACTTCCAGCAGGTCACCGGGCTCGGCGCCGTTGACGTACACCGGCCCGGTCAGGGGGTGGACCAGGTTCAGGTCGGCGGTCAAAAGGTCGGCGGCCTGGGTCGAGGGATTAATCTGCATGTCGAAAGCGTTGCGGGTCTGCATCACCACCTCTTCCCCGGGATCGGCGGTGACGGCCGGTGGAATGTCGGGATGCCAGCGGTTATGGCCCTTGTCGGGTTCGTCGCCGCACTGCCTGGAGTAGTCCAGCTCGATGGTCTTCATAACCCTCCTCCTTCCGCAATAGCATTGAGGTTGGCGGCATTATAGACCTGTTCCGTACCCGGTTGGCGAATGCCGCCTAATCTCCGCTTATAATGCCCTTATTCTCCCCTTAACCGTTGGCCGCTATTATTTACATTGACAGGCCCGGCTTCGATTTTTTAGGATATAGGTCAGGAGCAAAGGTTTCCACCACCTTCAATGCCCGTACGGTGGTTATTTTCTGATGGTTACGTACGACGTAAAACTGGAAAATAACGAGATCCTGCCCGAGACATCGGCCATCAAGCACGATGTGCCCGCCTTTCGGGGCATCGAATACCTGGCGTACCGCGCCGAGCTCCGGGTCCTCCGCCGCCAGCTGCTGGCCCTGCAGGAATGGGTGGTGCAAACCGGCCAGCGGGTGGCCGTGGTCCTGGAAGGGCGGGACGCCGCCGGCAAGGGCAATATCGCCTCCGCCATCACCCACTACCTGAACCCCAGGACCTCCGGCATTATCACCCAGGGCATACCCAGCCCCCAGGAAATGCGCAACTGGCTGGGCCATCATCACAAGCTGATGCCCGTAGAAGGCGAAATGATGGTCTATGACCGTTCCTGGTATTCCCGCGCCCTCATCCAGCCGGCCATGGGCTACTGCACCATGCGCCAGTACCACTACTTCATGAACAAGGTCAACGACTGGGAAAGAGACCTGGTTGACGAGGGAGTTACCTTTATCAAGCTCTACCTGTCGGTGAGCCGGGAATCCCAGGACCTGCGGTTCCGGCTGCGGCAGGACAGCGACCTGCAGTATTGGAAGTACTCGCCCAACGACCGCAAGGTGGCCGAGCGGTGGCAGCTGCTGACCTATTTCAAGGAAAGGATGTTCGCCGTTACCTCTACAGACTACGCGCCCTGGGTTATCATTGAGTCGGACAATAAGCAACAGGCCCGGCTGAATTCCATTCACCACATCCTGACCCGCTTTGAATACCAGGGAAAAGACCTGCGGCCCGAGGTAATCTACCAGGCGCCGGATACGGACATGCTGACCGATGTGGTGGTGGACGGGGTACTGTTTACCGGACTGAATCGCGATCAAATAGGCATTCTGGAGCGAATACTGATACATGAATAGAGATGAGCTGCCGAGGATGTACGCCGCCGGAGGCCTGGTGCTGTATACGGGAGAAGGCGGCGACCACGCCCTGGTTATCCGCAAGCACCGGCTACTGGATTTGCCCAAGGGCAAGCTGGACTACCTGGACGAACCCTATGAAGAATGCGCTCTTCGCGAAATCTCGGAAGAGACCGGCCTCCCCCCTTCCTCCATTTCCATCCGCTCCCCCCTCTGCAAGACCGACTACATTTCCTATTACCGGATTGGCCCGGTGAACAAGACGGTCCAGTGGTTTTTGCTGGACTACGACGGCGACCTGTCGGACCCTCTTCAGCCGGACCTGACGGAAGGCATAGACCAGGTGCAGTGGGTGGCCGTTGGTGACCTGCTGGAAAGGATGCGCGCCGCTCGCCCCTACCTTCGGCCCGTGCGCCAGGCTATAGAACGGGAGTTGCTGGCGGCGGTCTCTTCACCCCTGGCGTGAATGGAATATGATCCTCGAAGACCAAGAAGGCCAGGAAGAAGCACGAAGAAGGACAATCTTGAAACAGTTCTGTTGGTCCACGAACAGGAACTGGAACAGTGGCTGCTCACACAATATTGGGGAAGCCGCAACTCCACCGCTCGGCGGTGCGATGGGCCGGCGTGAGGGAGTATAATTGTGGCGATCGCTCTGGAGGGTAACATGATCCGTCCTGTCGAAGTTGAAGCCAGAGAGGGATACCGACTGTGGCTCCGGTATTCTGATGGAGTTGCCGGCGAAGTTGACCTGTCCCACCTGGTCGGTCGAGGCATATTCGCGGAATGGGAGGAGCCGGCCAATTTCAGGAAAGCGCATTTAGCCAAGCATCGCGCCATAGCCTGGGACAATGACATAGAGCTTTGCCCTGATGCCCTCTACATGGAATTAACGGGCAAATCCCTGGAAGACCTGCCGGAAGACCTGACTGCGCCGACCAACATTGCCTGAGATTTGCAGATTCTACGGCATTGTCATTCGCATGTATGCCAATGACCATTCGCCTCCACACTTCCACGCCTTGTATGGGGAATACGAAGCATTAATGGCGATTCACGACCTGGAGGTGCTGCGAGGTTTCCTTCCGGCCCGCGCTTTGAGGCTCGTAATGGAGTGGGCCTCCCTGCACCAGGACGAGCTGCAGGAAGACTGGGAGAGATCCCGGAATTTGGAACCCCCTTTGAGAATTGCCCCTCTAGAGTGATCGATTCCAAGCATCCCCACCGGAGGTCAACCTTATGGCCACTTCAACCACCATACCCGTCTATACCGACGTTGCCGCCGAATACCGGGCCACTACCGAGGGGGCCGGCCTCCACGACAGTTCCCATTGCGGCAGGCTCAGGGCCACCGGCGAGGACGCCCTGGACCTGCTCAACCGCCTTTCCACCAACGGCATCCTGAACCTGGACCCGGGACAGGGAGCGCCCACTATCCTGACCACCGACCGGGGCCGCATCCTCGACCTGCTGGGGGTGGTCAACACCGGTGAATACACCCTGCTCTTCACCAGCCCCGATTGCCAGCAGGCGGTCATTGACTGGCTGGACAAGTACACCATCATGGAAGACCTGACGGTGGAGGACGTTTCTGCGGAGACGTCCCAGTTCACCGTCTGCGGGCCCGCCAGCATGGAAGCGCTGGCTTCGGCGATGTCCCTGCCCGAGGAAGCGGGACTGGTTGGCTCGCTGGAACCCTTTGCCGCCTTGCCGGCCACGGTGGGCAGTTGCGGCGCGCTGGTCATCAACCGGCCCCAGGGCGGCCTGCCCGCCCTGGATATAGTCGTGGACCAGGCGCATGGGGCTGAGGTTTGGGAAGCCCTGGAAGCGGCGGGAATTACCCCGGTAGGCCAGCAGGCCTACGAGGCCGCCCTGGTGGAGTACGGCATACCCCGCCACGGTCGGGAACTGGGCGACGCCTATAACCCGTTGGAAGCGGGCCTGATCGGGTCGGTGGACTTTGCCAAGGGCTGCTACATCGGCCAGGAAGTTATTGCCCGCCTGGATACCTACCAGAAGGTGCAACGGTACCTGGTGCGGCTGCGCTTCTCGGAAGGAGCCGAGGTTACGGAGGACGCGGGCCTGGAGCTGGAAGGGTTGAGGGTGGGACAGGTAACGTCGCTGGTTACCATTCCTTCCACCGGGGAGACGGCGGGACTGGGCTACGTGCGGACAGCCCGGGCCAATCCCGGAGAAGTGCTAACCCTCGCCGCCCCCGCCAGCGGCAGCGCCGAGATAGTGGACCTGCCCCAGCTGTTCGGGCCAGGGGAGTGACGGTATTTTTCCACGAAGGGGCGCCAACAAGGTAGCCCGAAAGGTTCCCTCTCCCCACTTGCACCAGAGTAAGAATTGCCGGGATGACCGGCAAGGAGTCAATAGCAGGAAGCGTGTCCATGCAAATCGGCATGTTCTATCAGATGCAGGTCCCCAGGCCGTCATCCCGTGCCTACGAGGCCGACCGGTTCCTGGAAATGCTTGACCAGGTGGCCTACGCTGAAGAGCTGGGCCTGAGCAGCGTCTGGATGGCCGACCACCAGTTCCGTACCGAGTGGTCCCACTCCAGCGCCCCCGACGTAACCCTTGGCGCGTTGAGCCAGCGCACCAGCCGAATGCGTCTGGGCATCGCCGTGGTGGTGCCCCCGGTGCAGCACCCTCTCCATATCGCGGCCCGTACCGCCACCCTGGACATTCTCAGCAAGGGAAGGGTTGACCTGGGCGTGGGCCGCTCCGGCTACCCCTACCAGATGGCCGCTTTCGGCACCGACCTGAAAGACGCCACCGGAATGGTGGACGAGGCCCTGGAAATAATCCCGCGGGCATGGACCGAGGGGGAGTTCACCTACCAGGGCAACCACTACCAAATACCCTTGCGCGAGGTCCACCCCAAGCCGGTCCAGCAGCCCCACCCGCCCATCTGGCTCGGTTGCAGCCAGGAAGACACCTTCAGGAAGGCGGGTCTCATGGGACTGGGCTGCCTGGCAATGGCCGGCGGCGGGGCTACGGGATTGGCTCCTCTGGTGCAAGCCTACCGGGGCGGCATCCGGAACGCCAGCCCAGCCACCGGGGTAGTCACCGGGGTGGTCCACAACCGCGTCTCCGTAAGCGCCGTGGCCATCTGCGGGGAGTCGCGCAAGAAGGTGCAGGAACGCTCCGCGGAATTGATCGACTGGTACCGCCATCAGCAGGCCCTCCGGGACGTCCGCGTGTGGAGCGAACAGGACCCGTCCCGCGTTCCCGAAGACTACCGGTGGCACTACACCCGCTCCACCGCGGCCGACTCTCCGAAGCGCGAGGAAACATCATCCCTCGACCAGATAAAGAGTGGACGCTACTGCATCGGCGACCCCGACGACTGTATCCGCTACCTGGAAGCCTATGCCGAGGCGGGCGTGGACGAGGTCATGCCCCTGTTTCAAGTGGGCGGCATATCCCATGAGGAAGTGATGGATACGCTGCGTCTCTTCGGCAAGCACGTCATCCCCCACTTCAATGGGAAGGCAAGTTAGTCCTCTTGTTCTCAAGCCGGTATGGTGAGCCTTACCATGGTGCCCTGCCGGTGTTCAATCTCCCTCACTTCGGGTTCGGAGGCGCCGTACATGGTGAGCAGGCCGGAGCCCGACTGAATCCACAGCTTCCGGCCGGGCTTCCTCATCTCGGTAACCGTCATCCACAGGCCGATGCCCCTGGTGGGAATGCCGCTGCCCGATACCAGTTCCTGCGCCGCCAGCCCAATGGCCTCGGCGTCCGTTTCCGGCTGGGACAGGGACGGATTGCCGGCCAGGGTGGCCCGGATACCGGGCCCCGAGTCCGCAACGACAACGTCAAAGGCCGTGCCCCTGCGGTGGGGCATGTAGCGCACGTGGGCGTTGGCGCCCTCTGGAGACAACCCATGCTCGGCGGCGTTGTTGACCAGTTCGGAGAATAACTCCACCACTTCGGGGCGCACGCTGGCGGCGCCCATGCGCCGGTCCTGAAGGTTTTCCTCCAGGGTATCGGTCAATTCCTGGGCTTCCAGCATGGAGCGGAAGGTGGCGGGCTCCAGTGCGTATTCAGGCTCGCCGGCGCTCATACTATCTCCGATTTTTTATCCTCGAATACACACGAATAGGCACGAATGATGGAATATAAACATTAGTGATTATTCGTGCCTATCCGTGGATAAGCGCTTCTACTCCACCAGCCCCATTACCACCAGCATGAAGGCGTATTCCTCCGCTACCTCGTAGAGCCGGTCGTACCTGCCGGAGCGTCCGCCGTGGCCGGCGCCCATGTTGGTCTTCAGCAGCACCAGGTTGTCGTCGGTCTTCAGCGCCCGCAGCTTGGCCACGTATTTGGCCGGTTCCCAGTAGGTAACCCGGGGATCGTTGAGACCCGCCGTCACCAGGATGGGCGGATAGTCCCGGGCTGTCAGCTGGTCGTAGGGCGAGTAGGAGCGGATGTAATCGAAGACTACGGGGTCCTCGATGGGGTTGCCCCACTCCGGCCACTCGATGGGCGTCAGGGGCAGGGTGTCGTCCAGCATGGTGTTGAGAACGTCCACGAAGGGCACGTGAGCGGCCACCGCGCCCCACAATTCCGGCGACTGGTTGACCACGGCGCCCATCAACTGGCCGCCGGCGCTGCCGCCGGCTATGGCGATTCGTCCCTCGGACCCGTACCTCTCGTTAACCAGGTGGCGGGCCACGTCCACAAAGTCATTGAAGGTGTTGGTGCGGCGGTCCAGCTTGCCCGCCTCGTACCAGTGATAGCCCAGGTCGTCCCCGCCCCGGACGTGGGCGATGGCGTAGATAAACCCCCTGTCCAGCAGGGAGAGCCGTGACGTGGAGAAGGAAGGCGGGATGGCATAGCCGTAGGCCCCGTAGCCGTAGATGTACAGGGGCGCCGAACCATCCACGGGCGTATCCCGGTGGCGGACGATGGAAACGGGGACCTCTACCCCGTCGCGGGCCGGGGCCAGCAGCCTGTCGGTGACGTACTCGTCGGCAGCGTAGCCGCTGGGCACCTCCTGAACCTGCCGCACCTCCAGTTCCTCCGTACTTAGGTGATAATCGAATACAGTGCTGGGCGTAACCATCGAGTCGTAATAGAGGCGCAGGGTATCGGTGTCGAATTCCCGGTTCCGCCCTACGGATGCCGAGTACGCCGACTCGGGGAATTCTATGCTCTTTACAGCGCCGTCCCTCCACATAAGCCGCACGTTGTCCAGGCCGTCTATCCGCACTTCCACGGCTATGAAGTCCTTGAAGGTATCGAAGCCGGTGATGTAGTGGGAATCGGAAGCGTCCACCAGGGGCTGCCAGGCGGCCTCGGCGGGATCGTCACCCGGCGCCGTGGCCAGCCGGAAGTTCTTGTGGGTATCGTTGGTCCGAATTATGAACCGGTCGCCCTGGTGGTCAATGGAGTATTCATGGTTGGCGCGGCGGGCGGAAACAACCACCGGGTCGGCGGCGAGGTCCGCGGCAGGGATGAGCCGCACCTCGCTGGTAACATGGTCGCCGGCTCCAATCATGATGTATTCCCTGGAGGCCGACTCCCCTATACCAACGAAAAAGCCGGGGTCGCTTTCCTCGTACACTATCGTGTCTTCCTCCACGGGTTGGCCGAGGACGTGGCGGCGCACCTGCCAGGGCCGCCAGTTATCGTCCACCACGGTGTAAAGGAGGGACGAGTCGTCGGCGGACCAGACTATCCGGCCAATGATGTTCGGGATTTCCTCGGGCAGCAGCTCCCCGGTCGCCAGGTCCTTGATTACCAGCTTGTACCGCTCCGACCCGTCGGTATCGGTGGCGTAGGCCAGCAGCCCGCCGCCGTTGCTTACCGAGAGGGAGCCCAGCCGGAAATACTCCAGACCCTCGGCCAGGGCGGGCTCGTCCAGCAGGGTTGTCACCTCAGCGGTGGGGCCCTGGCGAGCAGCTTCATCGCCTTCGGGGCCTTCGAGGCCAACCGACGGCCAGCGCAGCCAGATGCGGTACTGGCTCTCCTCGCCGAACTTCCACTGGTAGTACCAGTCGCCGTCCTTCCAGGGCACGCTGGCCAGGTCGGGCTGCTGCCGCCCCTTAATTTCCTCGAAGATGGCGTCGGTCAACTCCTTGTGGGGCGACATATTGGCTTCAAAATAGTCGTTCTCGGCGTTCAGGTAGGCCAGCACATCCTCATCGTCCACGGTGGGGTAATCGGCGTCACGCAGCCATTTCCACGGGTCCTCGATAGTGATGCCGTGGTGGGTGTAGCTGTGGGGCCGCTGTTCGGCCATGGGCGGGTCCAGGATGGGTTTGAGTTCCGGTGTTGGTTCAGGCACTGGCGTTTGCTCCAAAACAGGTGTTGTGGCCGGTTTTCCGGCTTGCGATGCGGCAGGCACCAATTTGGTCGGCGGGCTTGTTGCCGGATATGTTGGCGTACCGACTAATGGAGGCTGCGGAGACTGCGATACGACGGCAGGTCCCACTTCAGGGGTTTCCTCCACCGGGGAGGCAAGCGGCGCCGGCCCCGGTGTTGTTGCCTTCGCCGGTGTCACTGGTGGCGTTGCCGTCGCAGGAGGTTCTACCGAACCTGCGGTCCTCGTATTGACAGGCGGATTAGCTGTTGGCTCCGTCTCCGTGACCTGCGATTCACTGCCGCACGCAACCATGATAGCCGCCCCCACAACCACCGTGACCACCACCGCCCAGCAGCTTAACAGCTTTTCGCCCCAATAGTGCAAGGTGAGCCTCCGGAAACGCTTCGCGCCATAAATGGATACAGTATCTTAATCCAGTTAAGCACAAAGCGAAGGCAATGCCAACGGCAGCAACCACCTGGCTACCCCATGAACACGTCGCGGCCTCTTTCGTCATGCCTGCGAAGGCGAGAGCCTCTCGGCACCGGCGAGGTTCCTGCCTACGCAGGAACGACGAGACCCTCCCATACCTTTCACACCATTGCCGGGGCTAATCCTGTCAGTCCGTCAAGGGGAAACTTCCACGGGAACCAACGGGGACGGACACAGGGGGCCCAACCATGCCCGCCGCCGACAAGACTAGCCCGACAGCCGGGTTACCCAGCCCGCTCCGAGCCCTTCACCGGTCGTATCCCCGCCTAAAATTTACCTTGGAGACGCCTGGCAGTTACCGGGAATATCGCCCCTGCCGGGTGACCGATTAAGCCGATTCCTTTCCCGGTCGACAGGCAAACGGGCACGGGCAAGGGCTACAGGAACTTCCCCAGGGCCAAATTTTCGCGAATTTCCCGTCGCTTTTGCCAACCAGGCAGGATTCATGGCGGCGGCGGCACACGTTCAGAACCGCAATTTTCGTATCTGAATTTTCGGAAGTCCCGCTGTTCATGTTGCCTTGCGCCGCCCCTGCAGGGCAGTTAACCTTTTCGTTGCCCCTTTTTTGGCGACCACCCTTACCACCGAGCTTGCACCTTGACAGAAAGATCACCACAAGAAACCTGGACAGCCGCGTTGGGCCAACTGGAAATGGAGTTGCCCAGGACCACCTTTGACACCTGGTTGAAGGAAACGGAAGGGCTGGCCTTTGACGGCATGGACCTGCTGGTCCAGGTTCCCAGCGTTTTCACCATTGCGTGGCTGGAACAGCGCATGTACCAGACCATTCTGAAGGCCCTGCGCCACTCCTCGGGGGAGTTGCTGGACGTGCGCTTCCAGGTATCCTCAGACGTGGCGGGAGATGATATTCAACCTCCGTCGGTGAGCGGAAACGGCCACCGGCCCGGGGAAGAAACTCCCATCAGGGCCACGGCGGCGGCGCCACCTGCCACCGGGCTCAACTTCGACCGGAAATATTCCTTCAACAGCTTCGTGGTTGGCGATTCCAACCGCATGGCGTTCAGCGCTGCCCAGGCCGTTTCCGACGCGCCGGGGCAGGCCTACAATCCCCTGTTCCTCTACTCCGGCGTGGGCCTGGGGAAGACCCACCTGCTCCATGCCATAGGACAGGAGGCGGCCCGCCACGGCAAGACCGTCCTGTACGTCTCGTCGGAGCAGTTCACCAACGACTTCATTTCGGCAATCCGCAACCGCACCACGGAAGAATTCCGGCAGCGCTACCGCAGCGTCCAGGTGCTGCTGATTGACGACGTGCAATTCATGAGCGGCAAGGAGCAGACGCAGGAAGGCTTTTTCCACACCTTCAACGACCTTCACACCGCCGGTTACCAGATAGTGCTGACCTCAGACCGTCCGCCCAAGGCCCTGGCATTGTTGGAAGACCGCCTGCGCTCCCGCTTCGAGTGGGGCCTTATCGCAGACATCCAGCCCCCGGATCTGGAGACCCGCATGGCCATCCTGTCGGCCAAGGCCGACCACCTGAAAACCGTGATCGAAGAAAGCGTGCTGGAACTTATAGCCAAGCGAGTGCAGAAGAATGTGCGGGAGCTGGAGGGGAGTCTTAACCGGGTGGTGGCCTATTCCCAGCTGATGAATACCCCCGTGTCCCTGGAATCCACCTCACGGCTGCTGGATGACCTCACCCAGGACACGGCCAGGCACGCCATTGATCCGGAACGAATCCTGGACGAGGTGGCGCGGCAGTACAAAATCGCCCCCGACGACATTCTCGGCAGGAGCCGAAGCAAGACCATTGCCCTGGCCCGCCAGGTTGCCATGTATCTCCTAATCTACGAGCTGGAGCTTTCGCCCACCCAGGTGGGCCGCCTCCTGGGCAACCGGGACCACTCCACCGTCATCCACGGGGCCGGCAAAATCAACGGGGAAATCAACGAAGACTACCATCTCCGGCAAAACGTGCTGACCATCAAAGAAGCTATATTCACCTAGCTGACACCGATAATTGTGGATAAGTCCCGGTATTTTGTGGATAACCGCTTCTGTCCTGTGGATAGCATCCGGCCCGGCGTTCATCCCTGGCCGGCAGCCAGTTGACCGTACTGACCGGCAATTGTCTCCGGAAAACTTGTCCACAATTTCCTCCCACTTATCCACTATTTGTCCCATGTTGTGAATCTTCCGACCGTATATGTCAACCACACCCTGACATAAGGCACAGGGGAGTTATCTACTTCTCAACGCCTTTATTATTCCCGTTAACTAATCTAAACTAGTGCCATGATTGACACTGTAAGACTTAACATTAAAGGCGGGGATGGCGGCAATGGCTGCGTGAGTTTCCTGCGGGAAAAATTCCGACCCCGGGGGGGCCCCAACGGCGGAGATGGCGGCAACGGGGGAAACGCCTACGTATCCGGTGATTCGTCGTTGAATACCCTCCTGCACCTGAAATACAACAGCACCATGTACGTTGACCGGGGCGGTCACGGCAAGGGCAAGGGCCAGCGGGGAAGCAACGGCGAGGACACCTACATCAAGGTGCCCCTGGGTACCGTCGTTTGGCGGATGCACAAGGGCGGGGAGAAGGAATTCCTCACCGACGTAACCGACGAGACGCCCCGCCTGGTGGCCCAGGGCGGCGCCGGCGGTTGGGGAAACGCCCACTACGTGTCTCCTACCAACCAGGAACCGGTTCTCTCTCAGAGGGGGGAGCGGGGCGACTACGTGGTCCTGTTCCTGGAACTGAAGCTGCTGGCCGACGTCGGTTTGCTGGCCCGGCCCAACGCCGGCAAGTCAACGCTGATATCCCGTTGCTCGGCGGCCAAGCCACGCATTGCGGACTATCCCTTCACCACGGTGGAGCCTATCCTGGGGGTAGTAACCACGCGCGGCGAGGACTTCGTCATGATGGAAGTCCCCGGATTGTTGGAAGGGGCGCACGAGGGGGTGGGGCTGGGAGACCAGTTCCTTAGACATGCCGAGCGGGCTCGGCTGTACGTCCATGTCCTGGATGGGCTGTCCGAGGACCCGGTGGCCGACTTCCACATGATCAACCGGGAGTTGCAGGAATTCAACCCGGCCCTGGCCCACAAACCCCAGATCATCGCGGTGAACAAGGTTGACGTGACAGAGGTGCAGGAACGGCGGCCTGATCTGGCTGAGTCCCTGCGCCGGGCGGCGGCTGAGTCGCCGGTATTGCCCAACGGAGCGGATACGCCCATATTCTTCATATCGGCGGTCAGCGGCGAAGGTGTAGATCCCATGCTGGGACAGGTAATCGAAATGATGGAAAACCTGGCTGCTGAGGAGACTGAGCCTGAAGAAGAACTGGCAGCTGCTGCGCCCACTAGGCCAAACCGGCGCCGACCGGCTGCCGAGCCCATTACCTTTTACAAAGACCGGGGGGTGTACGTCATCAAGTCGGAGCAACTGGAGCGACTGAGCGCCCTGGCAGATACCCGGGACTACAGGGTTCTGCTGCAGTTGTGGCGGGAGATGACCCGCCTGGGTATTGCCCGCCGCCTGGAAGAAGCCGGAATCGAACCGGGCGACACCATCCGCATAGGCCGCGCGGAAATGGAATGGTTCTGATGTGGGAAAAGGACTTTTCAGCCGGGGAGTAAAGTGATGAGTCTGTCCAGGGAAATAGAAACGTCCCGAGAGAAGCAGGTTATTACCGACGGGCTGGTTCCGGCCGGCACTACCATCGGAGGGGAAGTGGGAACTTTTTACGTCGACTTTACCCTGTGGAGTGGAGACGGGACCCGCTCCCTTGACTTGAACGGCCTGGTAGATACCGGCGCGTCCTACACCATGGTTCCGGCGCCGCTTCTGGACGACCTGGGAGTAGCCCGGGAAGAATCCTTGATGTTTCGTTTGGCCGACGGCTCCACCCGAGAATATGATACCGGATTGGTGGTAATAGATTTGGAAGGGCGTTCCAAGTCGGTGTACGTCGTTTTCGGCCCCGAGAACCGTATCCTTCTGGGCGCGATGGCCTTGGAAGCCTTTGCCCTGGCGGCCGACGCCAAGAACCACCGGCTGGTTCCGGCTGACTTGACATTGTAGGAGGGAATACGGGTAGCAGAGTCCGGCGATGGTCGCCGTCGGCTCCACTTCCCTCCAGGTTTGCTGTTGTATGCGCGTAGGAATACTTGGCGGCACCTTCGACCCCATTCACCTGGGTCACCTGTTGATTGCCGAGGAAAGCAGGGTGACTTTAGGCCTGGACCGGGTCCTGTTCGTACCGGCGGGCCGGCCCTGGCTCAAGGAAGGCCAGCCGCTTACCGAGCCATTGCACCGGGTCAGGATGGTGGAACTGGCCATCGCTTCCAATCCTCGCTTCGAGCTGAGACGCAATGAGGTGGACCGCTCTGGTCTCAGCTACACTGTTGATACGCTGCGGGAACTCCAGGCCGAGAGAGAGGGGGACACTGACTTATTCTTCATCCTGGGCGTGGATGCCTTTGAGAGTTTCCACCGCTGGAAGGAGCCCGACAGAGTCTTGGACCTGTGCCGGCTGGTGGTGGTAAGCCGCCCCGGCTATGGAGAAGAAGAGCTGCGGGGCATCCTATCCCGTTTTCAGTCCCGCGAAGACCGCATCTGCCTGCTCCCCGTCCACAACGTGGACTTCAGCGCCACGGAGATCCGGAGACGGGCCGCGGTGGGCAAATCCTTCAAGTACCAGGTCCCCGAGGAAGTGGAGGATTATATCTGGAAGCAGGGGCTTTACCGCAATTCATAATGGCAGAGGCGCCGGACAATCGTTGAGTCAGCGTGCGCCGGAGGACAATCTTGGAAAAAGTTTCTGAAAAGCTGCTGCAGCTTTCCCTGGATATGGGCGCTCTGCGCTATGGGGACTTCACTTTGACCTCGGGGCGAAAGAGCTCCTACTACTTTGATGGCAGGCTGCTCAGCCTGGACCCGGAGGGGGCGTATCTGATAGCCCGGGCTTTGCTGCCCCTGGTGCGATCTGCCGGGGCGCAGGCCATCGGAGGGCCCACGCTGGCGGCTGATCCTATCGTGACCGCAGTTTCGATGGCCAGCCACCTGGAGCCGGACGGCGGCCCGATACCCGCATTTATCGTGCGGAAGGAGGCCAAGCAGCACGGAATGGGAAACGCGGTGGAAGGGCACTTGAAGCCGGGATCCAGGGTGGCGGTGGTGGATGATACCTGCACCACGGGCGGGTCCCTGTTTCTGGCCATCGAGGCCGCCGAGGCGGCCGGTTGCACGGTGGTGAAGGTTCTGGCCGTCCTGGACCGGTGCGAGGGTGGCGGGGAAGAACTGCGCAACCGTGGCTACGACTTCACGTCCCTGCTGTTGGCCAACAGCAGCGGGGAGATTGAGGTGGCGGGGTAGCTGCAAGAGGCGATTCGCGAACCGCCCCTGCCCTTGCCTTATCTTGTCGTGTGCCTGCCTAGTGGCCGCCGCCGGATACGCCGTCGGAGCGCAGTCGGTTGATGGTACTGGTCCATCACAGGCTCCCTCCCCGGTTCCTCCGTCGGCACAAAGTTGCCGGACTGCTACTTAGTGGCCCATGTAATCAGCAGTTCCCGCGATGGTTGCCGCCAGCGGGGACGAAACCCGCCCGCCTCGTCGCTGAACAGCTGCTCAAAATGGCTGGCAATAACCTGTTCGGCCCTGGGTATGTCATCTTCGCGCACCCAGACGCTTTCCAGGGCGTTCCTCATTGCTTCCTCCCTGGTTGGAATGGGGTCACCTTCCCACCACGGCGGTTCCGGCAGGGCCAGCACATCCGGCAGAATGTCCAGGTCCCACAGGACTGCCAGCAACTCCCTGAAGCCCGGCACGGGAGCCATGGGCTCGCCGTACAAAAGTTCAAACAGGTTCGCTTCGTCGTTGGGCGGGGAAACGCTCCAGAGAGTGATCATCACCCGCCGGCGGGCGGCGGCTACCAGTTTTTCAACGAAGGGTACGATGTCCCGCACGAAATAGGTCACGTCGGCGGAGAACACAACGTCGCCGGTTACATCCCTGGCGTCCATCCAGTCAGCTTGAATCCTTCTGGCGTTGGCAATGCCGGCCTCCCGCCGGCTATCGTCAAACTCCGCGCCCATGGCGGGCGAGGGATCCACTGCTATGGCTTCCCGGCATCGCAGGGCCAAGGGCAGACTGACTCTCCCCGCACCACCGCCCACATCCACGAAGACGTCCCCGCCATGCACGTACTGGGAAATCATTTGCAGATTTGGTTCAAGATTCCGGTGGGGATCAAACCGGAAAAGGCGGGCCAGACTGGGAGTCCAGGGGGCGTCGTTTGAGTCCGCTCCAAACAGCCTTGAATGTTGCTCGGCTACCGCATCAACGCGGGTGGTGAACTGGTCGGCAGATGTCATCACGGCCTCCTTGGGTTCGGAATTGTCATGGCGCAGCCCCAACGGGGAAGGTTCAAGTATTGGCTCGGACCAGGGCCTTTGACAAGCCGGCGGCCAGGGAAAATACTGTTGGTTGCGGATGACCGCCCTGGCCTCTCGTTGACAGGTTCTTGATGTGCAAGTCGGCACAGCGGGATTCACTGTTCCGCAATTACGGTTATCCGACGACGCAAGCTGGCAACCCAGTCCACTCCCAGGAGGTGAACGATGGCTCTCGACCTGGGCGAAACCATTCTCCAGCTGGACCAGGTGTCCCAAAGCCTGGGCCTGGGCTACAGCGACCGACGCCAGCGGCTGCTGCAGCTTCTGGACTCCGCCGGAAGAATATCCCCCGAAACAGCCAGGGAACGGACGAAGGGTTTCTATGAGCCCTTTCTGGCTGCCGAGGTTGTGGATACCCTGCTGGGCGAAATTGAGCCCTTATCGCCGCCCGTTGACTGGACCGCCGCCTCGGTGGACGGCTCCCATATTGACGTGGATCGGCACCTGCCCGTGGCCTGCTACCTGGTAAACCTGGGCGGCTGCGTACTGACCTACGGCTCCCGGCCCGCCGCCCGCTTCTTCAGCCGGCCCCGGATTTCCGCCAGCCAGGATGAACTGTTCCTGCGGAATCCCCAAAGGGCCAGCGAGGAAGAGGCGGTCACCGGCAATCTGCTGGGCCTGTACCGCACCGTGCGGGAGCTTGCCGCCCTGCTGGAGCTGGTAAGGGAGGCTCCGTCAGACTTGCCCGTGCTCGCCCTGGTGGACGGCACCCTGGTACTGTGGGGACTGGCCGGCCAAAGCTATCGCGACTTCGTGCGGCGCCACCTGATTTACGAAGAGCTTCTTCCCGTGCTTGAGGAGTTCCGGTTGCTGTCCGAAGAGCGGCAGGTGACCCTGGCCGCTTATGTTTCACTGCCCCGGGGCTCCGAAGTTGCCAACGCCATCCGCCGCTGTCTCTGCACCTACGAACTGGCCCATTGCGCCGAGTCCTGCAGCAACCGCCGTTCCGACCGGGAGCCCTGCAGCAACTCCAATGACTTCCTGGACCGGGAAATTTTCGGGGAGTTGCTGCAGCCTTACAGCCGCTCTCCCATCTATCGCACCAACTCCTCGGTGCCCCGGGAATACTACGGGGAGCAGCAGCAGGTTTACTTCTATTACCTGAACGTGGGGGAGGAAATCGCGAGGGTGGAAGTCCCCGCGTGGGTGGCCATGAACAAAGGAAATGGCCTGTTGTCGCTGGGGCACAGCCTCATCGTGGAGCAGTGCCGGCGCGGGCAGGGATACCCCGTCGCCATCTCCGAGGCCCACGAACAGGCGGTGGTAACGGGTCGCGACCGGATGCTGTTCCGCCAAATGGTCGAGGAAACCCTGGAGCGACAGGGGCTGCCCACCTACACATCCCAGAAAGAGCGCTCCAAGCAGCGGCCGTGGGTGTAGCCATTAATCTATCCCAACGGTGCGTCAGGCTTCATTCCTTGATGGACCTGTTGTCGTGGGCATAGTCACTCCGATGTTTCTCCGCTATAGCCTCCGATGAATTCCAGGTACTCCTTGTAACTGCCGAACTGGGCCACCGTATCCAGGAACTCCTTCAGGGAGTCACTTTCACTGCGCAGCTCCCGCAACTGCTGGCCAACGGGACTGGTTGCCCCGGGTCTGGTGGCGTAGGAGCCGTAAAAGGCGAAATAGGCCTGGTTGATCTTGCGGATGTTATAGCCCTGGGCCACGAAAAGACGGCGCCGTTGTTCCATGTATGCCTCGGCCCCTTCAATGTCTCCGGCGGCCAGCAGCTCTTCGGCCCGCCGGCGGGTCTCCCGCATCTCCCTGGCGAAGTCGAAGCGGCCCGGTGTGGGGACAGTCCCGTTGCGGGCCACCTGTTCGCCGGTCAGGACCTCATATACGAGGTCGCCCAGTGCTTCCCCGGCTATGGTGGCGGCGGTTTCGTTAACGGTCAGCAGTTCGGGACTCTCCCTGTAGTTTCGGCCCAGGGGGCGAAAGAAGAGCCAGTGGTGGACCCACTCGTGGGCCGTGGCCTCCAGGGCGTAGGACAAACCGGCCGTATCCAGCACCACGCTGGGATACACCGACAGGCCGCCTGTTCGCTCCACTATGGCCGACAGGTCTTCCGTTTCCAGCGCGGCCTGCTCCAGTTCGTTCTTTACGTTGTCCTCCAAACCAGGCCGCAGCAGGGTAGCTCCCTGGCGATAAATGCGGTCCCGAGGTGAGAGGACCAGCACCGTGGGCGGTGTGCCGAAGACCACATCAACCGGCGGAAACACTCCGATCCATCGGGTGGCAAACCCCTGCTGCGCCAGCAGGCCGGTCAGTTCTTCCTCGACGATAGCCTCTACCCTGGGCAATAGCTCCTCTCGACGCTGCCGGTTCCGGTCCAGGGCGCGGGTCAATTGGGCGAAAGTGTCTGGAGGGAGGTCCATATCCTGGGGACCGGCCTGGCCATCCGGGCTGGCGTCAGTCCCGCTACCCGGTGACTCGTTGCCCGCCGGGGCTCCGGAGGCGCCTCCGGATAGCCTGGCGTGCGCCAGGCTGGACTCCAATTCCTGCTGTTGTCGCCCCCACTCGAAGAAATTCTTCAGCAGGGCTGCCCGATCTTCCTGTGACAGCTCTTTGTCCTGCGACCACAGGTTCTCCAGGTTTCGAGCCCACTTGTGGGACAGGTGGTTCAGCTCCCAGGCCACGATGCTGTACCGGTAAGGCGCCATGGCAGCTTCCAGCTCAGTGGGCCGGAAATCCGAGTTGCCGGCCAGGAGCAGCAGTATGGTCAGGAGGCCCATGCCCATGCCTCTGCGAATGCTCCGCAACCATTGGCGGGCGCGGTTGCCCGTGGCTGAAGTTCGTGTATTGGGAGAATCCATCGGAACGTGCAATGCCAGATCCAGGAAGTTTACGGAGAACGGGGCTGGCCCGCCGTGGGTCGCACATGCGCGGAACTGACTTACCGGACTGTCTGAATTGTAGAGTAAGCGCCCTTTACATTATGCCCGACATGGCAAAAAGAGGGAGCAGAATAAGTCGCCCAAGCCCAAAATTGGGGCGATTGTCACTCTGAGCCTTGGGACGGTTTCTAAAGGTCCCCAGTCGGGTTTATCACACCGAACTTGACCCTCACACAGGAGTTCGTACGCCTGCTCCAGGGGCGTCCACCGAATGCCCCATTCCTTGACACTGCCGGGTGCCGGTTGTATGCTTTTGCCCGATATTCCAACCCCGGCATTTCAGCCCCGACATTTCGACGGAGGATCAGTCTTGTCCACCCCCGCCTCTTTCCTTACCGAAGAGATGCGCCAGCAGGCCTTAGGATTGGAGAGCGCTCCGGTTACCATGGAGGTGGAGAAGGGGCACATCCTCCGGTTTGCCGAAGCAATCGGCGACACCAACCCCCAGTACTGTGATGAAGCCGCCGCCCGCAAGACCGGTTCGGGAGGCATCGTAGCCCCGCCCACATTTCTGCGCTCCGTGCGCGGTGTCAACCTGGAATTGCCCTTTGAACTCTCATTCAGCCGCCGGCTGGATGGCGGCAGTGACTGGGAGTATTTCCAGCCGGTGCGCGCGGGGGACCGCATTACCGCCGTAGCCCGCATCGCGGAGTTGAGCGAACGCAACGGACGCCTGGGCCTCATGGTTTTCATGACCACCGTAACCACCTACACCAACCAGTTCGACGAAACGGTAGCCACCCAGACCAATACCTTGATAGCATATTAGTGTCGCGACCTCCCTGTGCGTTTCGGTGGCGGGCAGGCCCGGGCTGGTTCTTCACCGCAGAGGCGCAAAGGGCGCCTGAATTCGCAGAGGTGCGCAATGGCAGAGCAAGTTTTCTGGGAAGACGTTACCGAGGGCATGGAGCTTCCCTCCCTGGTGAAGGAGCCCACTACCCGCCAGCTGGTACAGTACGCCGGCGCCTCCGGTGATTTCTACGAAATCCACTACGACAAGGATTTTGCCATCGGCAACAAGCTGGATGGGCCAATCCTTCACGGCGCCCTCAAGAGCGCCTTTCTGGGCCAACTGGTAACCGACTGGATTGGCCAACAGGGTATCTTGAAGCGCCTCCAGTGCCAGTACCGGGGCATGGACGCCCCGGGAAATGCCATTACCGCCAGGGGCTCCGTAACCCGCAAGTACGAGGAAGACGGTCAGCGCATGGTGGACTGCTCCATCTGGCTGGAAAACGCCGAGGGTCAGAACACCACCCCCGGTTACGCCACCGTAATTTTGCCGAGCCGCGGAGGGTAGCCCAGATGGCCTCTCCCTCCATTCCGCTACCACCTCCTGGAGAACAGTCCCCCGAGGACTATTTGCAGATGAGCCGCAGATACGTCCAGCAATCCAGATTGCATCTGGCTGAAGGCGACCGGCTTCAGGCCTCGGAGAAAGTCGCGGTAGCGGTTGCCACGTCCCTTAAAGCCATTGCCCATCAACGTGAATGGCGGCATGATAGCCACGCCCTGCGGGCCTCCATAGTGACTCAATTGGGGGGCGAAATCGGGCAGGCAACCAATCAGGCCCAAGTCCTTTATCGGGGACGGGCAGCGGCCAATGAGGAGCATCAGAACCAATACGAGAATGTGCTTTCGGAAGACGATATCTTGAGGGATATTGGATTTGCCGAGGCTTTTGTGCAGGAAATATCCAGCTTGATGAACGAATCGCCCAAACCCTTCACCGTATCCAAGCCGTTGGACGCTCACCGCATCGCCCAGCTGACCGGCCACGAACCGGAGTTGGGTGTAACCGACGCCCAGGGCTTCGCCAACTTCAACGGTGAAGTTCGGCAGGGATAGGCAGCCGGTTCCAATCAGCTAAACGAGATTCAATACCGAGGTTTTTCCAAATATGGCAGACATACTCACGGACAAGGTAGCTATCGTAACCGGCTCCGGCCGAGGCGTGGGCCGAGGCGTGGCCATGCTTATGGCCCGGGAGGGCGCGCAGGTGGTTGTGGTTGACCCCGGCGTAAACGTGGACGGCAGCGGATTTGACCAGTCCATCGCCGAACAGGTGGTGTCGGAAATCCGGCAGGAAGGTGGTCAGGCCGTAGCCTGCATGGAGTCGGTGGCTACCATGGAAGGCGGAGAAAAAATCGTCCAGACCGCCATAGACAACTTTGGAAAGCTGGACATCGTCGTAACCTGCGCTGGCATCCTGCGCGACCGGATGATTTTCAACATGACCGAGCAGGAGTGGGACGACGTTATCTCAGTACACCTCAAGGGTACCTTCAGCGTGGTTAAGAACGCCTGCATCCTCTTCCGGCAGCAGCGTTCTGGCCGGATTATTACATTCAGTTCCCAGTCGGGGTTGCAGGGCAACTCGGGCCAGGCCAACTACGGCGCCGCCAAGTCCGGCATCGCGGGATTCACCAAGGTGGTGGCCAGGGACATGGGCCGCTACGGAGTCACCGCCAACTCCATCGCGCCCAGGGCGACCACCCGCATGATTGGGGCCATCCCCGACAGCGCTGCAGAAATTCGCGCCCGGGGCGGCGTGCAGACCCTGGACCAGGGCAACGAGCCGGAGACCATGGACCCGGACGACATCGCGCCCTTCGTCTGCTACCTGGCCAGCGATTATGCGGCCAACGTGAACGGGCAGACTTTCCTGGTTTACGCCAGCGAAATTTCCCTGATGTCCCAGCCCAGGCCGGAACGGTCCATCTACAACGAAGGCCACTGGTCCATGGAAGACATCGCCCCCCAGGCCAGAAACCACCTGACCCGGGGGATTTATAACCCCGCCCCGCCCAGGGCGTAGCAAGTTAATCCACGAATAGACACGAATGTTCACTAATGAATGATGAATTGTGAGATTTATTCGTGCCTATTCGTGTCCATTAGTGGATAGATAGGAAAGGGAGCGCATAAATGCCCAATCTGCTGGAAAACAAGGTAGCAATCGTAACCGGCTCCGGCCGTGGCGTCGGCAAGGGCGTGGCCCTGCAGATGGCCGCCGAGGGCGCCCGCGTGGTGGTCGTTGACCCCGGCGTAAACCTGGACGGCTCCGGCTCAGACCAGTCCGTCGCCGAGCAGGTAGCGGCCGAAATTCGCGAGGCCGGCGGCGAGGCCGTGGCCTGCCAGGAATCGGTAGCCACCATGGAAGGCGGCGAGACCATCGTCCAGACCGCCATTGATGCCTACGGCAAGCTGGACGCCGTGGTAACCTGCCACGGCATTCTGCGGGACCGCATGATCTTCAACATGAGTGAGCAGGAATGGGATGACGTCATAGCCGTGCATCTCAAGGGCACATTCACCGTCATAAAGCACGCCTGCATCCTCTTCCGGCAGCAGCGGTCGGGACGGGTAATTACCTTCAGTTCCACCTCCGGCCTGTACGGCAACTCGGGCCAGGCTAACTACGGGGCAGCCAAGGACGGCATAGCCGGTTTTACCCGCGTGGTGTCCCGCGACATGGGCCGCTACGGCGTTACCGCCAACTCCATCGCCCCCAGCGCCCAGACCCGCATGATAGGCAGCGTTCCCGACGAGGCGCGCGATCTGCGGGCCTCCCGGGGAATGTCGGGAGGCAACGTGGGTGGCCTTCGCGGCGAACCCGAGGACGTGGCTCCCTTCGTGACCTGGCTGGCCTCCGACGAGGCGGCCCACGTCAACGGCCACGTTTTCTACGTAACCGAGGGCCTGGTGAGCCTCCTAAACGAGCCGGAACCGGTCCGCACCATGCACAAAGACGGCCGCTGGACGGTGGAGGAAATAATCCGGGTCTTTCCGGCAACTTTAGGCGTGGAATTGCACAACCCCGCGCCCGCGCCGCCGCCGGCGGTTTAGGGGGTTTGTCCACGAATTAGCACTAAGAATCACGAATAGCTAATTTACCCTAGCGGAATAGAGATTGTTCATGCCAGTATATAGGGTTACAGAAGAAGCCTTCGAGTCATTGGATAGGACTTCGTTCGAGGCAGCAAGATTACATGAACGAGGTGATATACAGCGCAGGCTACGTGACCAGCCTCAAATACTTGAGGAGGGACTGTATATCCTCGCTGAGGAATATGGCGATTGGGAAGAATCAAATCGTCGTATTGACCTGCTGGCGCTGGACAGTGAAGGGCGGCTTGTAGTTGTTGAGATAAAACGCAGCGACTCGGATAGCCTTATGGACTTACAGGCCATTCGGTATGCCGCCATGGTGGCCGACATGAGGTTGCAGCAGGCGATAGATGCACATCGTCGGTATCTTGATAACAGAGGAAAAAACGGAGAAGAAGCTGAGTCCCTGATTCGGGAACGTATTTCAACGGATGAGGACGAAGGCGGCATCGATAGCGGCAAACCGCGGATATTCCTGGTTTCGGCTAGCTTCTCCAAGGAATTAACTACCAGCGTAATGTGGCTCAACCGGACCGGTATGGATTTTACCTGTGTCAAATTGCAGCCCTACAAATTGGGGGATAGTTTGTTCCTGGAAAGTAGTCAAGTCATTCCCATACCGGAAGCATCTGACTATCAGTTGCGATTAAGGGACCGAGAGGAAGAGGAACACCAACGGGAGGTAGAAAGGTCCAGAGTAGAAACCTTCGCCGGCGGTGAACAGTTCCGGAAAGCCATCGAATCAGCCTACGATGACCACAAAGCGAGGTTGACGCTCCTTTACGAAACAACCCGGTCCTTGGAGGCAGAAGGTCTTGCTCAGCTTTCAACTAGATCGGGGTCATATAACACAGTTCTCCGAGTCCGATTTCCCAACAGCTATGAGGGATTGGTTAATGTTTTCAAGAACGAGTCGGGATGGGGCTACCTTAAGATCAATGGAGGCGTTCTTGCTAGACGCGCACCCAATGCCAAGCTACGATTAGAGGAGATTATTGGCACTGGGCCCATAACTCGTTGGAGTACGCTTTGGAGTCTGCCGGAAGGGTTCCTAGAGGCTTTGTCGGACGCATATCGAGAGGCGAATGGTCAGCCTGGTTCCGCCCCAGAAAGTGAACTAGCTCTCCAATTAGATACGGGAGAAAAATTGGAGACATTGAACATAGAATAGGGTAAGAGCTCGATGATGAAGGGTTTCCAGCGGAAACCAATAATCGGCAACCTATTCGTGTCCCTTCGTGGATAAACATAAAATACGAGGTACTAACCCATGTTTCGCAGCTTTAGCGCTTCCTACGCCGGCCACGTGGTGGACGACAACCTGGGCTTTGACGGTACTCCCGCCAACGACCGCAATTACTCCAACGAGCGGCTGGCCGAGGCCTTTGACTGGGCCCTGGACTTCTCCCGTCACCTGGAAAGCCTTGGGTACGACGAATTCTGGATGGCGGAGCACCACTTCCAGCCGGAAGGATATGAGTGCATCCCCAATCTGCTGATGCTGAGTCTTTACCTGGCGTCCAACACCGATCGCCTCAAGTACGGCTGCGGCTTTAACATCACGCCCATGTGGCACCCCCTGCGCCTGGCCGAGGATTTTGCCATGGCCGACATCCTGACCAGGGGAAGGGTCATATTCGGCGTGGGCCGGGGCTACCACACCCGCGAGGTGGAGACCTTCGCCGCTCCCATGCTGGACGGCGACGCCAACCGGGAGCTGTTTGAAGAGCAGGTGGAGGTGCTGGTCAAGGCCTTCTCCCGGGAAACCTTCTCCCACCAGGGCAAGCACTACAAGTTCCCGGCCGATGTCCCTTATCGCGGCTACCAGCTGGAAGAAATCAGCCTGGTGCCCCGTCCCATGAGCCAGCCGGTGGAAATCTGGCAGCCCCTGGTCAGCGGCAACCCCAAGGGCGTTGATTTCATGGGCAAGATGGGGATCAAGGCCCTGATCGCCAACACGCCGGAACCGGCCCTCAGCGAGCGGATGGAAATGTACCAGCAGGGCGCCGCCGCCCATGGGCGTGAACTGGCCCTGGGCGAGGACGTGGCCATGGGCTACCGCTTCTTTATCGGCGAAACCCAGGAAAAGGCCATTGAGGAAGCTCGCCCCTACTTTGAGGAAGCCATGAAGTTTGCCGCTCCGCTGGGGTTGATGCGCCTGAGCCAGGAGCAGATAGACGAGGTGGCCCGCCCCGGCCGGCCGCAGGGCGTGCAATTGCCTACCCTGGAAGAGGCTGTGGAAAACAAGGTCTGGCTCTGTGGCCCTCCTGAACAGATTGCCGAGCACCTGATGAGCGTTGAGGAAAAATACCCCGGCGTTGAGCGGGTCAATCTGGGCGCCGTAATGGGCATGCCCCAGGAGGTCTTCAAGGACCAGCTCACCAAGTTCGCCGAGGGTGTCTTCCCGCTGATGCAGGGACGGAAATAGCTCGACCCTGGAGGATACCAAGGGGCATTAAGAAACTATCTCAAAAATCCCCTCTCCCGCTGGGAGAGGGTCAGGGTGAGGGGAAAAGGTGGAATGGAGAGCCCGTCTGGACAGCCAACACCGATTCTGAGATAGATTCTAAAGGGGAGAATCTTCCCCTGGCGCCTTTTCTTTAGGGTCGTGATATTGTGCCTCCGGCGTAAAGGTTGGATACTCCGGATGCGTCAGGTAGTGCCAGGTCAGGGTTCCCCTCAGTCCCTGGAAGAACAGGTAGGCGAAGACCAGGTTGAGCACCAAGGAGACGATGTTCAGGTTGCCCGGGCCCAGCCCCGCCAGGGCCAGCCCGAAGAGGAGCGTCTTGCTCACCAGTTGATATCCCAGCAACGTTGCCGCCGCTGCCCTGCTGCGTTTCAGGACTCCGTAGGCCAGGGCCGCTATCAGCCCCGCTTCCACCAGCACGAATATAAACTCGCCCCGGCTGGGTTGAACTACGCCCTCAACCCCCGTATCCCCCACAAAGTAGGTGGACATTATCACGACAAAGTTGATGATGGCCGCTGCCAGTCCGGCCCCGAACCCCCAGCGGATTCGTTTCCGGGCCTGCTGCAAATCCGTGCCAATCAGCCACGGATTGGGACTTGCCCCGGCATTCAAGGATTGTAAGTCGTCTGTCGGACTATTTTCCGGCGAGTCTATAGAACTGGCTTCCTGCCCTGTATCCTGAGCCTCCCGCTCCTCCATCAGCCGGTCAGCCTTGTAGGCGCTTGTAGGCGCTTGTAGGCGCTTGTAGGCGGCAATGGCCGCGGTGGCGCCGTCCCCCGCAGCGGCCACCAGTTGGGCCACCGAATGCTGGCGCACGTCACCCACCGCGTACAGGCCCGGCTCGGATGTCTCCATGGACAGGTTTACTGGAATGTGCCCCCCGTTATCCGTCTCCACCAAACCCTGTACCAGCGCCGAGTTCGGCTCCAGTCCCACGTAAACGAAAAGGCTGCTCAAATCCAGCTGCGCCTCTTCACCGGTGGCGGTGTTGGATATCTGCACTCCGGTTACCGAGGTATCCCCCAGGACTCGGGTCACCTGCGTGTTCCAGTGAATTTCCACCTTGGGATGCTCCTGGAGTCGCTGTTGCAGGATGTGCTGGGCCCGCAACCGGTCCCTGCGATGGAAGAGCAGCACCTTGTCCGCATACTCGGTCAGGGTCAGGGCTTCGTCGGCTGCCGAGTCACCGCCACCCACAACACCCACCGTCTGCCCCATGCTCATGGGGCCGTCGCAGGTGGCGCAGTGAGAAACTCCCCGGTCGCGATATTCCTCTTCCCCCGGAATTCCCGCCGAACGCAATGTCGACCCCGTGGCGATAATCACCGCTCGGGCCAGGTATTCGCCGCCATAGCCGGAAACTTTCTTGAAGTCCCCGTCCCGGGATACCTGGCTGGCCTCGTCCATGATGAACTGCATGCCGGCGTTCATAGCCTGTTCCTGCAGCAGCGGCCCCAACTCGGCCCCGGATACTCCATCGGGAAACCCGGGGAAATTCTCGATGCGCTCCACGTTAATAATCTGGGCGCCGCCCATCATCTGTTCTACCAGCGCGGTGTTCAGCCCATAGCGGGCGGCGTACATTCCGGCGGTTAAGCCGGCCAGTCCGCCCCCAACGATTAGTAGGTCATAAGCGCCATCGTCGGCCAATTCGTTACCTCCGGAAAAAAGCGTGCAGGTTAATATAGGCGGGGCCAGTTTTTGGTGTCAACGTAAAGTGGCAAGCCTCAGCATGGAGGGCAAATGCTGGGGCAACCGTTCCGGCTGCCCCATGTGTTGGTTACGGATCTTTTGCCTCTCACCTGAAGGGGTTCCGGTCTTAAGATGCGATGAAAATGGAGACGTCCTCCGCCTCCGCCTGCCTCCTCTGAGGGCGTCTCAAGTTGGAAGTAATGACGACGGCTCTTACGTCGCCTCCGGTTACTTCCGTCAAAATCTCCGACCGTCTCTTTGCTCGACGTATGTCGTCATTGTCTGCCGTCATTGATATTTCAAACACGGCGTGGTGGTTGCCTTCTGAGGAAATAATCAGATCAGCTTCAAACAAATCTGAGATACGCTCCTGCGAGATTCTCCCGGAAGCCAGCGCACTCTGTATAGCGCTCGTTAGCCGGGAATCAGTACCGGTGTCCTGGGTCATGGCAAGATAAGGCGAAGTAAAGCCCAGCCCCGTTATCGTACGAGCGAAGGCCCTGGAGCGCACATTTCTCTCGTATTGACCTCCTTCCAGATTTCCCAAGCGTCCTTCTATGGAATTGAGCCTCTGATCGGTTGTCTGGTTAAATTGCCGCTGGTCCTCGTTAAACTGGCGCTGGTCCTCGTTAAATTGCCGCTGCTCATCGTTGAACTTTTTCTGTTCTTCTATGAACCGGTCAACCCGGTCAGGCAGTTCAAGCAGGTCACCGCTAAGAACAAGCGCACGCAGAGCCTCGGCCCACGTGGGCTGCTCCTTAAGTATTCTCGCCAGGTCTTCTATGGTATTGAGCGTAGTCATGGAAGGATTATACTCCAACGAATCTACTGTTTACACCGAGGTAGGTCCGCTTCTTCCACCTGTATCTGGCCGTTCCATTGACAGCATTTTTTTGTTATACTCCCCTTCGTGTCCGCCTCGACTGAGGGAGGCGGACAAGGTTTGTATGTAATGGAGGCACGATGCCGGCTTTTGCCGTGATTGGCGGACAATGGGGAGACGAAGGCAAAGGGAAGGTGATTGACTACCTGGCCGAAGGGGTCTCCGCAGTCGTACGCTACGCCGGTGGCAACAACGCGGGCCACACGGTGGTCAATGATAAGGGCGAGTTTCAACTTCACCTGGTCCCTTCCGGCATCTGCTGGCCCGACGTGTACGGCATTATCGGCAACGGCGTGGTGGTGGACCCCGAAGTCCTGATGGGCGAACTAAACGAGCTGTCCGACCGAGGCATCGAAACCGACAAGCTCTGCATCAGCGAACGGGCCCACGTTATCATGCCCTACCACGTTCTGCTGGACCAACTCGAGGAGGAAGCCCGCGGCAATTCCGCTATCGGCACTACGGGGCGAGGTATAGGCCCCACGTATGTGGACAAGACAGCCCGCATGGGCATTCGGGTGGGTGATCTTCTGGATCCTGAGTCCTTGCGCCCCCGCCTGGAGCAAACCCTGGCCTTCAAGAACAAGCTCATAACCGCCGTGTACGGCGCCGAGCCCCTGTCTGCCGAAGAGGTGCTGGAAAAATCCCTGGAATGGGGCAACCAGCTCAGGCCCTACGTCCATCCCACCGAGCAGCTGGTGCAGGACCTGCTGGATCAGGACCAAAAAATCCTTCTGGAGGGCGCCCAGGGAACCCTGCTGGATTTGGACCATGGTTCATATCCCTATGTGACCTCGTCCTCTCCTTCCATAGGGGGCGCCTGCACCGGTTTGGGCCTCAATCCGCGATCAATCGAGGGTGTATTGGGCGTCTATAAGGCCTATTCCACCCGGGTGGGTGGTGGCCCCATGCCCACCGAGGTATTCGGCGAGACGGCCGACGTCTGGCGGAAAATGGCCAACGAATTTGGCGCTACTACCGGCCGTGCCCGGCGGGTCGGCTGGTTCGATGCCTTGGCCAGCAGGTACAGCCAGCAGGTAAATGGCTTTACCGGCATTGTGCTTACCAGGCTGGACATCCTGGATGGTTTCCCCTCCGTGAAGATATGCGTCGGCTACCGGGCTGAAGGTCAGGACATCAAGCGTTTCCCTTCCGACACGCGCCTGCTGGAGAAGTGCGAACCGGTGTATGAGGAGATGGCCGGCTGGGACGCTCCCACCGCCAAAGCTACCTCGCTATCCCAGTTGCCGGACAACGCCCGCGCCTACGTTAACCGGATTGAAGAACTGGTGGGCTGCCCGGTGCAGATAATCTCCACCGGACCCAGCAGGGATGAGACAATCCTGGTGCAGCCGGTGGTTGTCTGACGACCGCTCCTGCGATAGTCGTTGCGAAGCACGTTCATTGCAACCGTTTATCGCTTTTCCTCGGTGAAATGGGATATATGAGAGGGTAAGAACCAACCCATGCAACACCTGTCGAAATTTGGGATCTACTTGAATGCTGCTGAAGGCAAGGTAGTGCGCATCAACTCACCCTACTGGTTTCCCGAAGAACCGGACTGGGTGTTCCTCACCCCCGAAGTCAACTCCACCCTCCTGCAAATACGCGAACTGGCCCGTGAACAGGCCGCTTCTCAAGACCCCGACTCCCTGGTCTGGGGCCGCCTTCCCCTGCTGGATTAACCGATTAGCTTTAGACCGGCCCGAAATCTCCTCATCAACCGGAGGGCCCATTGGTAGTTACAGCCCGCGTCGCCGAAATTTTTTCTGATGCCCGAGACATGCACGCTGCTGCCCTGGAACGGCTGGATGCAGGCGATATCCGGGATGCCGCAGATAAGGCTTGGTGTGCCACTAAGCGGGCCAGTGATGCCTTGGTGCTTGCCCGGACTGGAGAAGAGCCGGAGTTGTCTCCCGTAACCTCCAGGGAGCTTCGGAATCTGGCTGGCCAAGACTCTCGGGTCGAAGGTTTGCTTCCCCGCTATTTCACCCGACAGGTAATGTTGCACGGTGAATGCTTCTATTTAGGTTTGTGCGACCCGGCTTCCATCACCGAACGTCGTATCCGAGAGACAGCCGATTATATTGATGATGCCGAAGCCCTTTCAGCTTGATCTCTCCCCGTCGCCTTATTTGCGCACTGAAGGGCTTCGGTAGTTTTCTGTTAAGCTGAGTTCTCACATTGCTTCCCAGCTACCCCTCGCCTACAATGGCGGTATAGTCCCCGTTATTCCTGTGAATGGGAGGCAAATCTCCATGCTAGTAGACCTTATTACTATCACCAGCCGGGATGGCATGACCCTGGATGGCATCTTCCTGGAGCCTGCCGCCGGCGCGACCCCCAAAGGCCCGGTGGACGCCGTGCTGCTGATTCACGGTTCGGGCGGCAACTTCTACCGCACGGCCACCAAGGCCATGGCCGAAGACCTGCGCAACCAGGGCTACGCCTGCCTGGCCATCAACACCAAGGGTCACGACACCGTGTGGTCGCCCCAGGGTTCGGGCGAGTACCTCGGCAATGCCCTGGAAATTCTGGACAACAGCCGCCACGACCTGGGGGCCGGTGTTGACTACCTGTGGGAAAAAGGCTACCGCAACATCGGTCTGCTGGGCCACAGCATGGGCGCAGTCAAGGTTGGTTACTACGCCGCCGTTGAGGATGATGACCGCATTGTAACCGTCATACCTATATCGCCGGTGCGCCTGTCCTACTCCTACTACATGGAGTCGGCTGACGCCGAAGAGTTCCGCGGGATTATCGAAAAGGCCGACCGGATGGAAGCCGATGACCGGGCATTGGACTTGATGGAAGTTCGCTTCCCCATTCCCCAGATGTTCAGCGCCGCTTCCTACCTGGATAAGCACGGCCCCGCCGAGCGGTACAACCTGGTGGACCTGGCCCCCAGGGTAACTGTTCCCATGCTGGTGATGGGCGGCGAGCTGGAGACCCACACCCGCCTCCGCGATTGCCCCCAGGATATGGTGACGGCGGCGGTCAACAGCCCCCGTGCCGAGTACGTGATTATCCCCGGCGGAAATCACTCCTTGCTCAACAGCATGGACAAGGCTTCGGCTAGGGTGTTGGAATGGCTGGCGTCGCTGGCTCCGGTGTCGGCGGGGGTATAATCTCTATTGAAAGTTTAATGCTTCAGACGGGCGGTGATGCCCTTAAATCATGATTTAGTTTGAAGAGGCAACAATGGGAGCAACTCACGTAACGGTAACAGTAAGGAATCCTGCTGACCCAGAACGATTCTGGGAAGGTCTCTTTTTGGTAGATACCGGGGCCACTGACAGCATGGTGCCTCGGAATCGACTTGAATCCATCGGCCTTGTCCCCAAGGGTCAAAGAGTGTATGAAATGGCGGATGGCAATGAACTCAGATTCGACATTACCGGCGCAGACCTCGAGTTCATGGGAGACTACGTTGCTAATACCATAGTTATGGGTCCGGACAATGCTGAACCCCTGCTTGGCGTAACGGCCCTGGAATCGGTGGGTATTGAGGTAGATCCGGTTAACCAGACGTTAAAGCGGCTGCCTGCGGTACGGCTAAAGGGTGGCTTTAACCCCAAGGGGCCCATAGAAACCGCTTAGCTTGGTGGCTTCTCTCGTCATGAGTGCTTGTAATGAGGCTTCTGCCCTCCCCATCACCTTCACCCCCATTGGCTGGGTGGAGAGCGAGTTTTCCGGCTACGCGCCGTCGGACGAAATGCGCCAGCGGCCCTCGCGCATTGTCCTGCGCCCGGAAATGGCTCCGGGTTTGATGGGGCTGGAAGTGGAGAGGTACATCCTGGTCCTGTTCAATCTGCACCGGGCCACTGATTACGATCTGCGGCTGCACCCCGGACACAATCCCGAAAACCCCATCCGGGGAGTGTTTGCCACCCGCAGCCAGTACCGTCCCAACGCCATAGCCGCCACGGTGGCGGAGATAGTGTCGGTGGAGGATAATATCATTAACGTGACGGGTCTCGATGCCCAGGACGGCTCGCCGGTCCTGGATATCAAGCCCTTTCGCGCCTCCTTTGATGGAGAGTCGCAAAATATCCCCAATTGACATAGCCTATAGTCTGGACTTTAATACAATCCAGGTATTATCATCCTCGGAAGTGAAGAAGTAAGGTATGAAATATGGGGTAGAGGTCCAAGAGGCTAACGTCCTGCTTGAGAAGGTGTCCCGTTACCTTCCGGGGGATGCCGTTGCCCAGGTAGAGCAGGCCTATCTTTATGCTGACGATTGTCACGACGGACAGGTCCGCAAGTCGGGTGAACCTTACATTATTCACCCGCTGCAGGCCGCTGCCTTTCTGGCCGACCTGAATCTGGACTGCCACACCATCTGCGCCGCCCTGCTCCACGACGTCATCGAGGACTGTGGCGTCACCTACGAAGACATCGAAGATGCCTTTGGCCCGGAAGTGGCCAAGATGGTTGACGGCGTAACCAAGCTCACCCGGATGGACTACAAGCTCCCCGGGGCCGAACTCAGCCCCGTTTACTCCTCCGACGACCCGGACAAGCTTTATGCCGAGAGCCTCCGCAAGATGCTGGTGGCCATGGCCGAGGATATCCGGGTGGTGCTTATCAAGCTGGCCGACCGCCTGCACAACATGAAAACTCTGGATGCCCTGCCGCCCGCCAAGCGGAAGAGCATCGCTCAGGAGACCCTCGATATTTATTCCCCCCTGGCTCACCGTCTCGGCATTTGGGAGATTAAGTGGCAGCTGGATGACCTGGCCTTCCGCCACTTGAACGAAGACCGGTATCGGGAAATCTCCCGCATGCTGGCAGTCCGCCGCGCCGAACGGGAAGAGTACGTGGAAGAGGTATGCCAGCGTCTCCGCGAAATGCTGGACGCAGTGGATTTGAAGGCCGAAGTTTACGGCCGCCCCAAGGGCATCTACAGCATCTACAACAAGATGCAGAAGTACGCGGCCCAGGGGGATGAGTTGCGGGATATCCTGGACCTGTACGCCCTGCGGGTTATCGTCGAATCGGAAAGCGACTGCTACCGGGCCCTGGGTATCGTCCACCAGGCGTGGAGCCCCATCCCCGGCCAGTTTGACGACTACGTCGCCAACCCCAAGGAAAACATGTACCAGGCCCTGCACACCACGGTAATCTGCCAGGCGGGGCAGCCCCTGGAGGTGCAGATTAAGACCACCGAAATGCACCAGGTCGCCGAGTACGGAGTGGCAGCCCACTGGCGATACAAGGAAGGCCGCGCCAACGACCTGAAGTTCGAGGAAAAAATGACCTGGATGCGGCAACTGCTGGAATGGCAGCGGGAAGCCGCGGAAACCGAGGACTTCATCGAGTCGGTCAGGCAGGACATATTCCGCGACCAGGTGTTTGTCTATACCCCCAAGGGCGATATCGTGGAGCTTGGCGCCGGCTGCACCCCGGTGGACTTTGCCTATAAGATTCACACCCAGCTGGGACACCGCTGCATGGGCGGCAAGGTCAACGGGCGTCTTGTGGGCCTGGATACACCGCTGCAGAACGGCGACACGGTGGAGATAATGACCACCAAGTCCAACCGGGGCCCCAGCCCGGACTGGCTCAACCCCAACCTGGGCTACGTCAAGTCGGCCAGCGCCCGCCAGAAGGTGCGCCAGTGGTTCAACTACCAGGCCCGGGGCAGCAACATTGAGCGGGGCCGCGACAAGCTGCGCAAGGAACTACGCCGACTCAACCTGAACCTGGACGAGGCCGAGATCCTTACCCTGGTCCGGTTCGACAGCATGGAGGACTTCCTGCTGAACCTGGGCTCCGGCGGATTAACCGATGGCCAGTTGGCCCACCGCCTGTCCCACGCCCTCCGTCCCGAGCCGGACATTCCCCAGCCCAGGCCCGACCTGCCCCTGTCCAGTCCCAGTTCCGGTATTTCAGTGCTGGGCGTGGGCGACCTGCTCATCCGCATGGCCCGCTGTTGCAACCCCATCCCCGGCGACGAGATTTCCGGGTTTATCACCCGGGCCCGTGGCGTTACCGTCCACAAGAAGGACTGCATAAGCCTGCTCAACGAAGACGAGCCGGAGCGAATTGTCGAAGTCTCCTGGGGCGAGGCCAGGGAACTCTTCCCGGTGCGGGTCTGCATTGAGGCCTACGACCGCGTGGGCCTGCTGCGGGACGTTACCGTGCGGGTCTCGGAGGAGCGGGTCAACATCGCCTCGGTAATCACGCGGGAAAACCCCGACGGCACGGTAATCATGGAGCTTACCCTGCACACCACCGGCCTGGAGCAGCTGGGCAAGCTGTTCTCCAAGCTGGAGGGTGTCCGGGGCGTAACCTCGGTAACCCGGGCCAACAGCCCCGTGCCCGTGAAGGTCTGACGGGCACGGCGTCACCAGAAGCCACCTTCCACAACTTCCGTGTTCCGGTCCTGTCAAGCGCAGCCGGAAGTGCTTTGCCCCTGCCATCGCCTTCTTCCGTCAAGGGCTGACAGGGATAGGAATTCGCGCCTCTCAACGAAAATAACCGGATGAAATGTCATCCTGAGCGCAGCGAAGGATCTAAAATTGCCAACAATAAGGACATTGCCTTTTCGAAAGTCGCCATAGGGGAACCATTTTAGATTCTTCACTCCGTTCAGAATGACATACTAACGGGGCAAGGGCTCTGGCATTTAGATACTCCTGTCAGCCATCAAGGGGAAAGGGACTGATTCAGAGGTTTCTTGGAAAGTCCCTTAGCCGCCGGCGTTCTGGGAACCTTCTCGCTCCGAAAGAACGTTTCCCAGGACTTCTTTCAGCAGCGCCTCCGCCCCATCGCAAATTTCCCGCACCACCTCGGCGGCGGGCCGAACGGCGTTTACCTGTCCGGCGCCCTGCCCCATGTAAACCGAGGATACCTCCGGGTCCTGCCGCGCCCTACCGGCGGCCACGTCCGACGCCAGTTCCTCCCGGTGGGCCAGGATTTCGTCGTCACGCCCGTCCCACTCCCTCACCAGCCGGTTAAGGTACACCCGCCCCGCAATACCCGGGGGCCAGGGTCGGGTACCCAGCAGGTCGTAAAGGCGGGTGAAGACGGTGTCCTGCCCGTCGGACAGCACTATCCGTTCCTTGAAAGCGTCGGGCACCTCCACCGCTTCGGGCGTGGGCAGCAGGGCCGTGCCCAGCGACGCTCCCACGGCGCCGGCGGCCAGAACGCCGGCCAGCCCCCGACCCGAGGTTATCCCACCCGCCGCCAGCGTTGGCGTCTGGGGACAACTCTCCACCAGGTCCACCAGCAGCGGCAGCAGGTTTATCTGTCCCGTGTGTCCGCCCGCCTCGTTGCCCTGGGCCAGCAGCGCATCGGCGCCCGCTTCCACCGCCAGCCTTGCCAGTTCGAGCGACTGCACCTGGCAGATAGTGAAGGCTCCGGCATCCCTGGCCATTGGGAGCCAGGGCCGCGGGTCCGCGAAGGAGAAGATTACCACGGGGACTCTCTCTTCCAGGGCAATCTCAAAGTTGGCAGGGTTGTGCTCGATGAGTTGGGTGATAAATCCCACCCCGAAGGGATTGTCCGTTTGCGACCGGATGTAAGCTATCTGCTCGCGCGTCCAGTCCGCGCCCATGTCATTGGTTCCCCCGAAAGTGCCCAGACCGCCGGCCTTGGAGACCGCCGCCGCCAGCGTTCCACCGCTGTGATTGCTCATGGGGGCTGATAAAACAGGATACTGCAGGCCCTGGGCCTGGGTGAAAGGGGTGTGAAGCATTGGGAACACCTCGGGTAAGGGTTAGTTTCTGCGGGGGTTTCCGTTGAGAAGTGTATGTTAAAGATCAGGGGTCGGCCCCCTGCGGCCATACCTTCCAGGGAATTCGCTCAGTAAAACGGGGCGACCGCAACGGTCGCCCCTAATATAATACTACTTTCAGCCCGCCTGGGATGGAATCTATTTTTGCACAGGGCAATCGCATTATGAATGGTATAGTCAGGGAGTAAGGAAAAGGTGGGTTG
>VXOH01000167.1 GCA_009840135.1 Chloroflexota bacterium
GCCTGCCAGCCACCCTTGACTCATAACACGGTATCTAACCTTCCCCCATCAAGGGCTGACAGGGGTATGTATTTGGCCATTTCAAAGGAGAATTACCCGATGAAATGTCATCCTGAGCGCAGCGAAGGATCTAAAATCGCAGGGAATAAAGGTGTTGCCTTTCTGAAAGTCGTCATAGGGAACCCCTCTAGATTCTTCACTCCGTTCAGAATGACCTATTAACCGAGCAAGGTCTTTAGCAAATACATACCCTTGTCAGCCCATCAAGGGGGAAGGGATCTGGAAATGGCTTCTAGAAGCCGGTTTCAATCATAGCCGTGGCCATGGCAAACCCGCATTGGCGCAGCCTTACCGACCAACTGGTTGCGTTGCTAAACAAATTGGTACTTGGAGTAGGCGCCTTCCTCTTTGGTTACGTACTCCAGCAGGGCGAACTCGCCGGCCTCGTTGCGCTCCTGGGCGCGGCGCATGGCGGCGGCAATCTGGTCGGGTTCGGTGACCCGCTCGGCCCAGGCGCCCATGGAGCGGGCCATGTCGGCGAAGTTGCCGCCCATGTACTTGGTATTGTAGCGGGATACGGCCGTGGGCATACGGCTGTCGGGATAAATTGCCATGGTGTTGTTGTTGAGGACAACCGTAGTTATGGGTATGCGCTCCCGCACCGCCGTCTCCACGTCCAGGCCGACCATGCCGAAGGCGGTGTCGCCCATGAAGTTGATTACCAGCTTTTCGGGGGCGGCCAGCTTGGCGCCCATGGCCAGGCCCAGGCTGTAGCCCAGCTGGGTGGACTTTCCCCAGCCGATGAAACTGCGGGGGGCGCGGGCTTCCCAGAAGGGTGAGACCTGCTCCCGGGGGCTGCCGGATTCGTGGGTGACGATGGTGCTGTCCAGGTCCACCGTGTGCATGATCTCCCAGATGACGCGGTAGGGATTCAGGGGCACCTCGTCGGAGGTAAGCCGGGGAAGCCACCGGTCCAGCCACTCCTGGCGGGAGGCGGCGATTTCGTCCACCAGTTCACGGTTGGCGGGGCGGGCCTGGCCGCCGGACTGCCGCTTGATTTCATCGAGGAACTGGGAAAGCACCAGCTTGGCGTCGCCCACCACCGGGTAGTCGGTCTTGTAGTCCTTGTTGATGTCGCCGTCGGAGTTGGTGGTATGGATGAGGGTCTTGCCCGGAGGCAGGGGAGCGGTAAAGTTGTTCTTGATCATGCTGGCGCCCACGGCGAAGACGGTGTCGGCGCCCGTGAGGAAGCGATGGACCTGGCCGGTCTGGCTGGAGCCGCCGATGCCCAGGGAGAGGGGATGGTTTTCAGGGAAGGCGCTCTTGCCCTCCAGGGTGGTCATCACGGGAATCTGGAGGAACTCCGCCAGTTCCACCAGCTCGGGGGTGGCCTCGGCGTAGAGGACGCCTTGTCCGGCGGTGATGACGGGCCGCTGGGCGGACAGCAGGGCACGGGCGGCCCGGGCCACCGCCTCCGGGTCGCCGGCGGTGCGGATTGCCTGGGGCGGGGTGTAGTCGAACTGCTCCTCGCTTATCTCCTCGGAGATAAGGTCGCCGGGGATTTCCAGCAGCACGGGGCCCGGCTTGCCGGACCGCAGCCTGGTATAGGCCTGGCGCATCAACTCGGGGACGCGGTCGGCATAGTTAATCTGGGCGGCCCACTTGGTGATGCTTTCGTAGCTGCGGGTGGGGCTGAAGACCGGGTCTATGCCTAGGCGATGGCGGGCTGCGCCGGCCGGCAACAGCAGGATGGGCACGGAGTCGGCGTAGGCCTGGGCCACGCCGCCAAAGGCATTCTCGGCGCCGGGACCGGCCTGCATCAGAAAGATGCCGGTGCGCTTGCCGTTGTTGATGCGGGAAAACCCGTCGGCCATGTGGACGCCGGTGCGTTCCTGGCGAAAGACGATGGGCCGGATGCCGGCTACGGCGGCAGCCTCGATGAGGGGACTTGAGGGCATGCAGCCGATGAAGTCCACTCCTTCCAGCTTGAGAACATTGGCTATTGCGGTTACGCCGTCCATGGTGGTATTCCTCCTGTTATCAAATTAAACCAGCGTTAGCTCTTTTTAACCATCCACGAATGAACACGAAGGCCCACGAATGGTTTCGTGTGACTATTTGCGCTTCATTCGTGGAGGAACGACTTGGAAACTACTCCAAAACCGGTGCTGGCTGTCCCAACGGGCTCTCCATCCTACCCGTCCGCCCTCACCCTAACCCTCTCCCAGAGGGAGAGGGGACTCTTGAGATGGTTTCTTAAAGTTGATTTTCCGGCCCCTCCCACAGGTACTCCACATCATACTCCGCCACCGGCTGACCAGCCTGGTTGTGGGCCGTTATGGTGAAGGTCAGGTAGCGGATTCCGTCTCTTTCTTCTTTGGCCGTCAGGCTAGTCTGGGCCGTGATGGTATCTCCGTGGGATACCAATATGCCCTGGAAGCGCAGCGTGATGCCGACAGGGTTTTGGGAAAGGTTGGGAGGAAGTGAACAGCCCCTGGCCCCGGCCAGGTCTGACAGTCGGGGCGGGGCAAAGGCCAGAACCATGGCCGGCGGGGCTACGATGCCGGGCAGGCCCGTTTCCCGAGCCGCCGGCTGGTTGGTGTAAACCAGGTTCTCGTAACGGGCCGCGCCGCAGTATTCGGCAATATCAGTATCGGTAATTTCCCGAGAAGCCGGCGGCGACGTATCGCCCAGTTCGGCTGAATTCCAAGTGTAGGTCATGGGGCTAATTTAGCACATACGGAAAGGCGGCGCAGGGTTTCGGGAAGGTTACTGCTGGGTGATCGCGTCTTAAGTGAATCCGTTCCTAAGCGTCCAAGACTGTCATCCTGAGTGAAGCGAAGGATCTAATCTCCTTCCTGGAAACAGGCTTTCGGACCCCTAACCGGGCTTCGAGGATAGTTTTCAGATCCTTCGGCAAGCTCAGGACGACATGAGCTCGCGTTACGCATACAGCCCAACCAGGACGCGGTTGCCTTGGGGCATCGCTAATCTGAGTGAGACCATGAAATCACCCGCCGGGGGGTTATCTTGATGACCGGATTGCCGTCAATGTCCATGCTTCTATATTGGGGGTATTTTTCGCGGAGCAGGCGGACGGCATGGGTGATTTCCTCAGATGCGGGGGTTCCTTCGACAGGCTCAGGATGAGCGGGGCCGCCCGTGGAGCTTCCTTCGACAGGCTCAGGATTTGTGGTTTTACGCTCGTCATTCAGCAGTTGGGCGGTACCCGTTACGAGGATGTACCAGAGTTGGGTCCAGTCCTCATCGTAGTGGTCCACCAGAAGGGCTACCCGCGGGTTCTCCAGGATGTTGCGGACGCGGCGCAGGCGGGTAAGGGCTGTGCGCTTGGGCTTTTGGTCCAGGACGATGTAAATGACGGGCCCTCTGTCGGCCTGGCCCAGGGCAAAGCACACGGGTATTACGTGGGTTTGGCCGGAGGAGGAAGAGGTGGAAAGGCGGCCGACCGGAGCAGCGGCCAGGCGGCGGGCCTGCCCAGGTGACAGTCGGGCCGGCGATGGTTGGGCCAATTGTCAGGCGTCCGCGGCAAAGGCCATGGGGTCTACGAGGAATTCCACGTTTTCCAGCGCGTTGCGGGCAGCCTCTTCCAGGGAGGCGTCACCGTCCTTGATGCAGCGCAGCAGGGCCCGCTTGGCCAGCGGGCCGCCAATCTTGCCCAGGGCGTTCAGGCCGGCTATCTGCACCTGGTAATCGTCATCTTCCAGGAGGCCGAGCAGGTGGGGAACAAAATCCTCCTCGCCCAGGTCCCCGCAGGCGTTGGCCGTCTCGTAGCGCAGGGATGGTTCATCGCTGTCCAACTCGTTCAACAGCATGGGCAGCCAGCTCACCTCGCCGGTGCGGCCCATGGCGAAGATGGCGCTGGACTTGAGCCTCAGGTCTTCGCTCTGGTAGGCCCAGCAGACGTAGTCGCGGATATCCGGCGTGTTAAAGGGAGCAACGGCTTCCAGGCTGCGCCGGCGAACTTCCAGGCTTTCATCCGGGTCCTGCAGGGCAGCCATCAGGCTGGACTGTATGTCAGCGGCATCGCGGGCCAGGAGATTTCCCTCCTGGGCCAGCAGAGAGAACTTGCCAAGGGCGGATGCGGCAGCGGCGCGGACCTCAGCGCCCCGGTCCGATTTCAGTACCTGCAACAGGCCGGGCAGCACCGACCGATCTTCGTACTCCCACAGACCGTCAATGGCCTTTTCCAGGACCCACTCATCATCGTCCTTAAGGCACATTTTGAAAATGGTGCAGAAGTCCAACTCCGGACTGTCCTCGGCCAGTTCGACCATGGTGGCGATGATGGCCCGCTTGCGGTCGCGGGAGAGATGGAACCAGGCCCGGGCAAAGACACCCAGCTCGGCCGGAGAAAGGTCGGAAATCTCGATAAAGTCGGAATTTCCCAGGGAGACAGCCGGGTCATCCAGATTTTCGAGGAATTTTTCAAGAGACATAGCACCCCCACACACGCCAAGAGGGCCCATCCGGCTTTGAAGGCCGGCATATCGGTCCCACGCACACAACCTTCGTCACTGAGGATGCAGCCAGAATATAACATAATGAGGAATTCTGGCTACTGTTCAGCACTGCAGTAAACCAGGTTTTTTCGCCGGTTCACCAACGCGCCAGCGGGGCAGCCGTGGGGGCAAAGCGTCGGGGAAGCACTACCGGAGCGAACAAACAGGAGGCCGAGGGCCCTGATTTGGGCTGAGGACCGGAACTACCAACCACAGCGGCGAACGGGGGTGACCCGTTTGCCGATGGGTTACGATTTTTCCTGGCGCTGTAGCCATCCAGTCACCACTTGAACAGGGACACCCGCAGAATCGCTACCTTGGGGTGATTTGCAAAGCTACCTCGGCATACGATAATATGTGCATGCCAAGCGCTTGGAAATGTCCGGTTTTTCGGCGCTCTTTTTCGTTTCCCCACTTGGTTGAGACAGCTACGGCAAAGGGGAAGCCAGATACAAAAGCCATGCTGCACAAAATATTACATGCCTAATAATTATATGTTATTGACCGCAGCAAATGCTGATAGTAGGTTGGTTTTACCAAGCCATTGGAACTGACCAAAATCCGTTAATCAGAACGCCCTGCAAATCTCTCTTCCCCCATCGTGGAAAGGGAAAGCCAGCGAAGTCAGGGGCGGGTGAATTCTGCGGAGGTGACTGTTTCGTTGACCCCTGAGACTATTTTTACACTGTTGGAGTCTGCTCCCTTTGGCGCCTATGCCATGTCGGTGGACCAGAAAATACTATTCTGGAACAAGAGCGCCGAGAGAATTCTCGGATATTCCGCGGAACAGGTGGTGGGCAAGCGGTGCTATGAGGTTTCCGACGGTCAGCACGCGGGGGGGTTCACCGCAGAATGCCAGAATGGGTGCCCGTCAATCAGGTATCTCCGAGCCGGCCTGGTGCCGGCCCCAACCAGGTTGAGAATGTACTGCTACTCCGGTGATCTCATGTGGGTCACCGTTACTCCGATGATTGTCACGGGCTTAGTAAAGGACGCTCCCCTGCTGGTGCACATGTTCGCCGATGACGACGCCGCCCCGGAATTGGACCATGCCGGCGGGGAACATGTCAGCCACGATCTTGGCGGCACAACAGACTTCGCCGTTGCCCAGATCGCCGATTCCATTTCATCCAGGAGCAGGGATCTGCTCACCCCCAGAGAACTCGAGGTATTGCGGCTGGTCAGTCTTGGCAGGGAAACCACCCAGATCGCCCTTACCCTGGGCATAAGCCCCCACACCGTTCGCAACCACGTCAGAAACCTGCGTCACAAGCTCAACGCCGCCACTAAACTGGACGCGGTGGTCGCTGCCATAAGGATGGGCATTCTAAACTGGACCTAGTCCAGGAGTTGCGGACCTGACCGCCGGCCCCTGACCACACTTTGCCGCTGCCGGCTCAGCAGGGGCGGGCCCGAAATTCCAGGGTTCAGGACCGGACCGCCGATCCGGACCAAATCAAGAATTTTTCCAATTCCCTTCACCTTCAGCCTGGTGGCCTGCCAGCTTTAACATGAGGGCCTGGCAAAGGGCCCTTGCCCCTTTACCACTCTTGCCGGCCTGCAACCGGATGCCGGAAGGGTCGCGAAAGGCCAACCGCAGTGCGCCCGAGGATAACCGGATTCAGGCCTTCGCCGGAAAGACGGCTATGCTCCGACCGGTAGTTGCGATACAGCCAGACCATCAGGGCGAAGCGAGACTCGAACGAGGCGTGACAAAGAGAACAGGGGAAAAGCAGGTGGTACCCGGTCACCGGTCCCCCCTTCGCCGGGAACCAAACTTCAACCAGCCTGTTAGAGTCAGCGGGGCAGCCAAAAGGAAAAGACTGATGTCTGCAGCATCCCCCGGTGTATTTCCAACCGGGTAGCTGCACGTTCCAGCGGATTCCCGGGCAGAGACGGATTCCAGGTCAGAGGCGGACTCCCGCGCCGGAGTTGCGGTTGCCGCTGGCGGGAGAGCGTCTGCGGGTTTCATCGGCGCGGAGGTTGGCGCCGGCACGGGCGTGGCCGATGGTGTCGGAGGCAGTGTTGCCGTCGGGATGGGCGCGGGCTTATCCGGTGGAGGCGGTGGCGATGCGGGAGCCGGCATATTCGTTGGGGGTGGCAAAGGAGCTGAGAACCTGTTGACGGTTAACGTGAAACTACCGGTCTGGCCGCTTTCGTAGGTGGTTGCCTCAATGGTGTAGGTCCCGGGGCCCAATACATGGTCTATCCTGGAGCTTCTACTGCTGGAACCCTGGCCGGCCAAGGCCTGTGCCGTTTTCCCCCCGCCTTGCAAGAGGTAAAGGTAGGTATCGGAATCACCGGATTCCAGGTCAATTGTCACCTCCGACGTGTCGGTCAGGGTGAAGGTGTAGAATCGGGCGTAGCTGCCGGGACGGCTGCCTGACGCGCAGTTACGGCTCCAGGCGCCGCTGGCAATTGGGCCATCCATGAGTTCAACGCAGCTTTCCACCGTTGGCGCTTTTGCCGTATCAGGCGCACTTCCACGCTGGTCTCCGAACTCCGGCCAGGTCGCCGTCCCGTCGGTGTCAAAGTCAACCTTCAAAGCCGGATAATCGCTGACCGTGCCGAAGTCCCAAAAGTCACTGAGAGTGTAATGGGGGGTGGTTCCCCAGCCCTCGATACCCAGGGTGACTTCCCACTCCTGGTATGGGCCGGTGTACCCTTCAGGCGACTGAAGCTCGTCAGTGGTCATTCCAAGCACGTTTGAAGACAGCCCATCTCCAATTTCAATCCCGATTCCTACCTGCTGGCCGGAGGTGTCCGTGTCCCAGTAACTGGACGTGATAATGCCAGGGTTGTACCCGACCAGGCCGCCGATGTACTGCAGCGGAGCATCAATGGCGCCGTCGCCAGACACTCTGCCCACGGCGTAGGAATAGACAACTATGCTTTCATTTCCCCCGATCAGCCCGCCGATGTAATGGCCTCCGGTGACGTCGCTGACGGAATAGCTGGCGCTGATCTGGCCGTCACCGTGAGCCCCAACCAGTCCGCCCACGTACTTCTGACCCCTTACGCTACCGGCCGCGTAGCTGGTGATTATCCAGCCGTAGTTCTCCCCAACCAGCCCGCCCACGGCGATATCGCCGGACACGCTGCCGGTGGCGTAGCTGGCGATGATTGTGCCGCTATTGTTGCACCCCGCCAGCCCGCCGAGGTATTTGAACCCACCCGAAACGCTGCCGCTGGCGTGGCTGTAACTGATTAACCCGGAGTCATTGCTTCCCACCAGGCCACCGACGCAACCATATCCGGAGACGCTGCCGGTGGCGTAGCTGTGGCTGACCCTACCCCGATTGGATCCGGCCAGGGGGCCGACGAAGTCTCCTCCCTTTACACTGGCGTTCAGAAGCCCGGTGTCGCGGACAACGCCGGACTCGCCAACGGTCCCGAAAAGGCCGAATCCATGAACTGAGGAAGCGTCGGGCCGAACCGCAGGGGTGATATACAGGTTACTGATGGCGTGTCCGTTACCGTTGAACGTGGCGGCAAAGGGATTCCAACCATCGCCGATGGGCTGCCACCCCACGCCCGTCGTCCACTCGGCACTGACCACGCCGGAGGCGTTGCTGCCTGCATCACCGAAGTCCAGCGGACGGGCCAGTTCGTACCCGTGGCAATCATTGCAGACCACCTCCTCGCCGGACACGGGATAGGCCGAGGCGTAGGCATCAGCTTCGGGACCATCGTCCGCATTGCCATCCCCGTCCAGGTCGTGGCGAATGGCGTCCAACTGCTCCAGATACATGACCTCGATCAGCCCATCGCCGTCGCCGTCATATCTGGCAACGGGGGGTAGGGGCGTCACCGTGGGCAGAAGCCCCGGCTCCGGCGTAGCCTGGCCTTGCTGCGGGGGCAGGTATCCTGCCGTCACGCTTTCCTCTAGCTCCAGGGCCTCCGCAGGCCACTGCGCTCGATCGAGCGGAAGGCCCTGCCCGGCATGAGTGGACACGGAGAGGTAGGTGTTGGGAAAGGCCTCGGCGAGGGTCGCTAACCTGCTCACGGGCACCAGCGCGACAAGGAAATCGTCAGAGAAGGCCGTGAATTCGCCTGGCGGTGGGACGTATACGCCCTGCCGGGTGAGCCACTCGCGGATGATTTCCACGGTGGCCTCGTCGGGGGACTTCACCTCCAAGACCACACTCTCTTCCCGGACGAACATAGCGTACCGGACCGCATTGTCCCCGGTTACCCCGCCCGTGTAGGCGACCACGATGTCATTCAGTGTGTCGTCCATAGTTGGGTAGGGACCGGTTCCGCCTTCCGTCGCCTCCTCGGGCTGGGCCATGTAGAGCAGGTCAGGCCGCTGGATGACCGGGAGTACGTTGCCGGTTGGAATGCGCCATGTGTATTCGGCAATTTTCTCGCCGCCGCCGGAAATGATGAACTCCTCCAACGGTGGACCAACCTCCAGATCGTCGCGGTAGCCAATCTCCACCACCACATAGTCCGGGACGGCCCCGCCGTCGGAGTGCCGCTGCAATATCGCCCACAGGCGAGGGCCGACATATTCAGTATTCTCTCCGAGATGGATGGGAACACCCTGGGCGAAGGAAGGCGGTGCGAAGCCGACGGACATGTACAAAACGAGGAGGACTATCAGAAGGGACTGGACAGGCCGGTTGGACCAAATGAATCGGGTAGAGCAGATGGATCGGATGGACCGGATGGACCGGGTTGGACGCCTGGGCATATGGTTCCTCGAATTCGCCTGGACGGATCGGCAACCAGTCTGCCTGAATCGCCGAGGGGAAGAGATGGAGAACCGGCAGCAAGTGGACCCCCAAGCGGCACTGGAACCCCAAGCCACAAAAAGGACCGCCGGGAGTCGAACTAGTTGACACCTGGCGGTCCCCGGTTGTCGAGGGAGGGATGCTGGCTAATTCAGATTGCTAGCGGGCCACGAACCCGAACTGCTCAAACTGACCGTGAACTATGGGGTCCGGGTCAATACCCAGCCACCGATCCAGGATGGTGGAATATGTGGAGCGGAAGTCGTTGGTGTAAGCCAGATCGCCCTCGGACAGGTCGGCTTCCCGCAACGACGGATACTGGCCGTACTGGCCACCCTGAATCGCGCCGCCCAGGACGAAGGCCACGCCGCCGGAGCCGTGATCGCAGCCGGTGCCGTTGTCCTGCACCCGCCGGCCGAACTCGGACCAGACGAGGACAAGGGTGTCGTTCCAAAGGCCCTGTTCCTTCAGGTCGTCGGTAAAGTCGCCGATGGCCCCCGAAACATCCTGCCAAAGCTTGGCGTGGGACTGGAGCTCGTTGCTGTGGGTGTCGAAGCTGCCGTGCTGGGCGTACAGGATGCGGGTTCCCAAACCGGCGCTCATCACCTGGGCCGCGCCCTTCAGGCTGTTGGCGATGGGACTGTCGGCGTACTCCACGCTGGAGGAGTAGCGTTCCGGGGCGGTGCGCAGGATGTCGGCGCCCATCAGGGCCTGGGCTCCGTTCTCGCGGAGAGCCTGGGCCACAATATCCCGGCCGCCGTCGGGGCCGTACATCCGACCCAGGGCATCCAGGGCGTGGAGGCGCACATTCTCATCGTCAATATCCGGAAGCAGGCCATAGGTTTCCAGGTCGCCCACCGAGGCTACGGGCACACCCTTGCAGACGAAGGCGCGGGGCAGGCCGCGGCCAAAGTTGACGCCGGTCAGGACGTTCTCACCGCTGGGGTCCAGGTCCCTGATGGCGGCGCCCAGCCAGCCCTGGCTGCCGATGGATTCCGGCTCGGCGGTGTACCAGATATCCCGGGAGCGGAAGTGGGAACGGTTGGGCTGAGGATAGCCGATGCCCTCAATCACGGCCACCTGGCCCTGGTCCCACAGGGCCTTGACCTCGGGCATATTGGGATTGAAGCCAAAGTTGGCGTCAATGGGCAGAACATCCTGCTGGGAAATGCCAATCCCCGGCCGGTGGTCATAGTAGAGGCCGCTGCCGTAGGGGACCAGGGTATTCAACCCGTCGTTGCCCCCGACAAGTTCGATTACTACCAGGTTGCGTTCCTTGTTGGTTGATACCATCAGCCCACTCCTTCTGCGCGAGACGATTAGCGCAATTCTCCGGGAATCCTGAGCGGAATTAAACCCGTCTCATTTGCCTTGATGGTAGGTTGGCATTAGCTTACCAGTTATGAGCCCCGCCGGTAAACCTGTATGCGGTGGCGGTTGGTCTCGGTAACGTAGAGGTAACCCCGGCTGTCCAGCCTTACGGATGAGGGGCACCAGAAGTATTTTTCGATGTGGGATGACTCCTCGTGGGGGTCGTCAATGACGTACTCAATATCCATTTCCAGGTCGGCGGTGGCGCGGGCGGCGGCCTCCTCCTGGTTGATGCTGAGGAAGTTGGCGGCCCACTCGGAAATGGTGGCCTCGCCGCGCAGCTTCATGACGAAGTTGCCCTGGGAATCCAGCACCTGCACCCGTTCGTTGCCCCAGTCGGCCACATAAATGTAACCGTCCTTGTCCACGTCAACGGAGGCGGGCCTAGTGAACTGGCCATCGCCGCGACCCGACTGGCCGAACCGGGCCAGGAACGCTCCGTCCGCCGAAAACTTTGCGATGGAGTCGTTGCCAAAGTCGGCAATATAAACGTTGTCCTGCGTATCCGTCGCCAGGCCCCAGGGCAGGCTGACCGCCCCTGCTCCCTTCTCGTCAGCGGCCGCGCCGATGGGGTGGATAAATTTTCCGTCGGACGTAAATTTCTGGACCCGGCTGTTGTAAGTGTCGGACACGTAGATGTTGTCCTGGCTGTCGAAGGCCAGGCCCGAGGGCGTGTCCAGTTCGCCGGGGCCGGAGCCGTGCTGCCCCCAGTGGAAGAGGTAGTTTCCGGATGCGTCGTAGGCGGTGACGCGGTGAAGCCGCTCGTCGCTGATGAAGTACCGGCCCTGGCTGTCCACGGCCCCGCAGGCCGGCCAGACAAACTTGCCGCCGTCGAAGCCATAGCCGCCGAAGTTGCCGTAATAGCCGCTGTCCAGGTCGCACATGGTTACGCGAATGCCCCGGGCGGTCTCTTCCTTGCTGCGGCTGATGACATAGAGCCGATCATCCTTGCCGGCCACCGTATCCACCGGGTAGTAGAAGCCCTTGCCCTCCATGACGGTCATGCCCAGGGCCCGGTCATAAACGAGGAAGTCAGCTTGCTGTTCAGTTGTTGTAGTCATCTCTATCTACCTGCATTGTTGGTACGGTGTTCTCTGTCATTATAACCGCTTCAGAACCAGTAATATGCCGCGCCGGTGCGGGTTGACCAGCCTTCCTGCCCCAGGTCGCTCATGGCTGAGGCGAGTTCCACCATGCGGGCCGGCCATTCCTTGAAACCAACCCGATGCCACATACCATGACCGGGGAAAACCCACTCCACGGGCAGTTCCGCCAGCCGCATCATAGTATCGGCCAAAATATGCCAGCCAAAGAAGGTCTGGCCTTGAAGGACATCCAGTTCTTCCCGCCGGTGGTTCCAATGCAGCGTGTCTCCGGTAAACAGGTGCCGGTTGTCCACGTGATAGACCACATGCCCCTCGGTATGGCCGGGCGCGGGGATTGAAGTGACGCCGGGGGCGATTTCCGTAATCTCATAGCCCGGATTTCCGGCGCCATTGCCGTTGACCTTGAAGCTGGTCACGTCAGTAGCGAAGGGAGCGGCAAAGGCTTCGGCACGGTCAATCCATACTCTGGCGTCATACCGGTTCATCCACCTTTCCGCATCTGCCACGTCGTCGCGGTGGGTCAGCAGGACATGGGCCACCCCTCCCAGTCCATCTACTTCTTCAGCCAGAGGGCGGCTGAAGCGGGGCGAGTCAATCATCAGGTTTCCTTGGGACCGCGTCACCAGGAAGGAGTGAGCGGCGAAAGACGCCATGGCATTGTTGCCCAGGGCATACACGCCGTCGGTCAGTTGATATGGGAAGATTCCCTGGGGCTCTCGCAACTGCTGACGGTTTCCGATGGACCTGGTGGGACAGGCTGCCGCCGCCCGCCACATGGCTGCCTCTTCCTGCCGGCTGACCGGCTGCCTGATTACGAAGGACCGGCCCTCAGCGTCCGTACCAGTCAGTCCGGGGGCCCAGTGCCGCGCCGAGTCGCAGGCGATGCAGCGCGTGTCCACGAACCAGGGACCATCAACACTGTCCAGATGTGACTGCTCGGCTCGCGCCATGCAACAACCTCTTGATTAATCGGTTATGATCACAACCCCGTTTCCCAAACGGGTGTCAAGTCCAGCACGAATCCGGGCAACTCCGGGTCGCCGGAAACGGTCTCAGGATTCTCCAGTATCTCTACAGAACTGTTCGGCCGGTATATGTACACCCTATGCCGAACGTCCACTGGATCTATCAGCCATCCCAGGCGGGCGCCGTTCTCTATGTATTCTTCCATCTTGGCCTGGGCCACGCTTAACCGGTCTGATTCGGAACGTAACTCGATAACAAAGTCGGGACAGATAGGGGCAAACTTCCGCCTTTCCTCACGAGGCAGAGCTTCCCAACGATCATTCGATATCCACGCAGCATCGGGAGAGCGCATTGAACGATTGGGCAACGTGAATCCGGTATTCGACTCGAACCCAACGCCTGTCCCATCGGCCCTGACCCAGATTCCTAAATCAGTGATGATATCGAAGTTTTGATTACCGCTATTGCTGCTGGTCGGGGGCATTAGCTCCAATTCTCCCTGGGCGTTGCGCTCGATCCGCAATTCATCGTTCAACGAACAGATTTCCAGCAACTGTTCGTCGGTCAACTCCACGATGGGAGATAGCCTGAGCACAACGGGACCGTAGTGCTCCGACTCTATCGATTCTTGCCCGGTTGGAACTGAAGCTTGCCTCGGTTTCTTGCTCTGCGTGGTCACCTGGTTAACACCTTCTTCTATGGCCTGGCGGGAAACTAAGCCCGCTGAAACTCCTGGGTGGCGCCGACCATCTGCAGCACGTCGGCTATGTGCTGGCGGTCCGGCCCCTGACCTGAACCGCCGCCCCGGGCGGAGAAGTCCACCAGGACGCGGCGAGTGTCTTCCTCCACGTCCAGCGCGCCCACCGCTTCCAGGCAGGCGTCCACCAGCCGCTCGGCCGAGGTGGATTCGGTCATTTCGGCGCTGATGCGGTCAACCATGGACTGGATTCCGGGCTTGGTGGCGTCGCCAATCTGCTTGCTGGCGAAATTGATGCGCTCCACCAGGGTGCCGCTGTTGAGCCAGTCGGTGCCGGTGTGCCAGCCCTCGACGCTGGGAGGGTTGTTCAGAATCTGGCCCATGTAGGAGGCCTGGCTGAACCGCTCCAGGATTTCGTAACGGGGGCGGTCGAACTCACCAGTCAGGCGCAATACGCCGGCAACCAGTTCCACCGGGCTTTTCACCTTGGCATACCGAGACTCCGGAGCCTTGAAGAAGTCGGAGTTGAAGAGAACACCCAACATTGCCCCGATGTTGTAGCCGCTGTCAAAGTAGGCACGGCTCAGCGTCTCGATGGCCTGCGGGTCGGCGGGTTCGGTGTAGGGCCACTCGGGGACAGGAGGTTCGTCGGCCACGAAGAAGCTGTACAGATGGCGGGAAATGAAGCGAGCCGTGGCCGGCTGTTTGCAAATTATGTCTATGATGTCCTCGCCGGTGAAGTTTCCTCGTTCGCCCAGGAACTCCTTCTCGCCGTCGTCGTGGTCTTCGGGGTGAAACTCGAAGTGCCAGGAGATGCGGCCATAGGGCCAGTCGGAGTCCCGCTGGGAACGCAGTTCCATGTACTCCCGGTTGGCGATGGTCCAGCCGGTGAAAGCGCGGGCGCACTCCTTGATGTCCT
>VXOH01000078.1:0-2813 GCA_009840135.1 Chloroflexota bacterium
GTTAAATACATTGCACCGCTTGTTTTTTACCCCTTTTCTGTCTAAACTTTAAAACCCGCCAAAATACCCGGGGGCTTTTTTTTTGGGGGGGGGGGCCCCCCGGCGGGGCGCCCCTGCAGCGGTTGGGAAATATTCTCCCCTGTCAGGAAAAGAAGCCGAGGAGTGAGCGCTCTCCCCTTATCTATCCGTTGGCGCCGGAATACCCGCCACCTTTATCTGCACACTGCCCAGGGTGGCTCGGGTGGTGAAGAACAGGGTCTTCCAGTCGGCCCCGCCCATGCACAGGTTGGTAGTGGCTTCCTGGCCGTGGACCACGGTGCCCAGGTGTTTGCCCGACGAATCGAGAATCCACAGGCCGCCGGAGCCGCCGCAATAGACGTTGCCCTCCACGTCCACCTTCATGCCATCGGGCACTCCCGGCCGGTCGCCCCGCAAATCGGCAAACACCCGGTCCGACGACAGGGCGACCCCGCCGGTGGGCAGCACGTCAAAGGCTCGAATGTGTCCCCGCCGGGAATCGTTAACGTACAGAATACTCTCGTCCGGGGAGAAGGCCAGGCCGTTGGGCAGGGTGAAGTCGGCCACCAGCAGGGTCATGGTTCCCAGGTCGGGAGAAACGCGGTACACCCCGGATATAGTCTGCTCCCACTGGTTGGCAACCCGGGGGAAAGTCCAGGGGTCGGTAAAGTAAATGCTGCCGTCGGACTTGACGATGACGTCGTTAGGCCGGTTCAACTGGCGGCCCTGGAAGCTGTTGGCAATTACCGTAACCCGCTCCCCGTCCCGGCTCAGGCGCGCCACCCGGCGGCCGTCATGTTCCGCGGAAAGAAGGCGGCCCTGCAGGTCGCGGGTCAGGCCGTTTGCCCGGTTGGTTCCTTCGGTGAATACGGTGACGCCCTCGCCCTCGGCCCACCTCATCCGCCGGTCATTGTGTATGTCGCTGAAGAGCAGATAATTGCCCTCTTGCCACCACAAGGGCCCTTCGGCCGGGCCGTTGGACCCGCCGTAGCCGGTGCCCAGCTCCTTTATCTCCGCGTCAAGGTCTATGATGTTTTCCAGTTCAGGGGCCATCTGTTCAATTGGCATGGTTTTCCTCCTCGATTCACGTACCGCCGATTAGTGGCGATTCACCAGGCCGCTAAACTCCGGCGGGTTCCACGGCATTATACGAGATAGCAGAAGTATATTCATTCCAAGCTTTGGCGTTTGCAGGGTATTTCGATCGTCCCCTCCCCCTTGACGGGGGAGGGTTAGGGTGGGGGTGAATCCGCTGGAGGAAGACGCGCATTCCTCTGCCGGCTGGGACTTCCAAACCAGACCAACCCCAGCCTATAAAGATAATAGAAACACCCTGTTAGTGTTTGCGAACGCCCTTGACGGATATACCGTGCATACAGATGCATTGACCTGGCCCAAAGGTTATATCTCGGCATCGCAAAAATCTCAAAATTTGGTCAATACTGGAAATTAATTCCCTTGCAGCAATTGCCGCCTCTGCGATTTAATGGTTGAACCAAGGCAGCATTGATGTTGTGGGGCAGCGCGGAACATTGAGCCTCGATACAAGAGGCAACGCTGCCGGTGGTGTGGCTGCAGGTATCAGTGAGGAGGGAGGTGAGTGAGAGATAGAGAAGGTATCAGACCCTTGCAAAGTTCAACCGCCCGGCAGTAATCGGCGCGGCAAAAAGTGAATAAACCCAGGGCATGGCAGTAAGGCTGAAGTCCGGTCGTTGACCAGGGGATTGGCCGACAAGATAGTGACCCAGGGAGCAAATTCTACAGTCCGTCCAATTGATTCGAGGAATATTCGTTTAGTTTCTTTTTTCCGGTTAGCGCCTCGATTTTGAGCCGTTGACCAAACTCCCCGGACCCGGAAACCGCTCCTCACCCACTCCTTGTCGAGCTAACCTGAAGGCTTAGCCCCTCGACCATTCGGCTCCAGCCCTTCTGTGCCCGCCGGCCTCCGAGGCCGTGCAACGATTTAGCGTCCGGCAGATTGCAAACCGCAATTGACGCCGTGGCGAATTGTTCAACACACCTATTCACAACCCAAAAGGAGTGGCACAGAATGGTAACTCGAATCAACAACGATCTTCAGGAACGTTTGCGCAAGGCCGAAGAGGCCGAACACGCCGTCACCAAGCTGGGTTCCCTGGCCGCCGAGGCTCCGGTCCTGCGCCAGGAACTGGCCCGCGCCCAGCGGCAGCAGGGCTGGGACCGCGCTCGCAAGAACGCCATGGAAGAATGCCGGCGCAAGATGGAAAACGTTCACGACAAGCAGAGCCAGGTGCCCCAGCTGCTGGAAGAGGTCTCCACCATGGTTTCATCCCTGTACCATCTCTTCAAGGAAATTGACGCCGGCCGGCGCGATGCCCTGGAGCAGATGGCCATTGTGGACCGGGTGGACTATGAGGCAGAACTGACTGACATGGAAGCAGAGCAGATAGCCGTGGGCAACGACCCCAGCAATGTAGAGTACCTGGTGGCTTCCCGCCACGGCTATGCCCGGGTGAAGAAGATGATGGACGAAGCCTTCCCGCATTTCAGCTACCTGAAGGACTGCGACCTTGAAGACCCCATGCGGCGGGACGTGGCCCAGTTCATCCTGTCCCACGTGGTGCCCATCGAGGAAATTTCGGTAGTACACCACTCCACGGTCTAGACCCCCAGCGTCAGCGCAAACGCTGCGGGTAAGAAAGACGGGTGCCCCGCAATTCCAGGGACCCCTTTGCGTTTAGAGGCCATACCAAAGTTATACACCACGTTTAAAAAGGTCGGGCTGGCGGGACTCAACGCCGTCTACGTCGCGGGGG
>VXOH01000078.1:2823-14277 GCA_009840135.1 Chloroflexota bacterium
TTTTTTCAAACCCCCCCGCCCGCCACCCCACACCGTCGACACCCCCCCCGGCCGCCGCCACCCGGGGGGTTAAAATAACCCGGGCCCCCCCCCTTGGCGGGGCCCCCGTTGCCGTATCGAGCCCATCCCATCGTAAGCCAGCCCTTATCATAAGGGCAGCCCTTGTGTCGCCCCTTTCACCTCGGGTTGTCGAGTCCCTACCGCTAAGGCCGTCGTTCCTGCGAAGGCAGGAACCTCGTTGCCTTGAGAACAACGCTGCCGCAACAAGGTTGCTGGCCCAAAAATCAGGGGCAGGCACAGGGCCTGCCCCCGCAGCAGCATTCCTGAAATACCGCTCCCTAAACCTCCAACGGCGTATCCTCCAGGTTGGCCCATTCACCCATGGAGGCGTCGTAGTTCTTGGCCCGGTCGTATCCCAGCATCTTGAGCAGGAAGGTGCCGTGCGCCGCACGGATGCCGCCCTGTCAATATGCGAAAACCGCCTTGTCCGCTGTTATGCCCTTGTCGTTCAACATCTGGCGGATTTCATCGGCCGGCTTGAACTTGTGGCTGTCCCGCTCCATAACATTGAACCATTCCAGGTGTACCGCCCCCGGAACGTGGCCGGCCCGCTTGTTTCCCCGGTCGTTGGCGCCGGTGAACTCGCCGTCGCTGCGCACGTCCCAGATGACGGCATCATCCAGGCTGCAGGCTTCCTTCAGTTCGTCCACCTTTACCATGATGGACTCGTCCAGCTTCGGAGTAAAGGTGGCTCCGGATTTTGCGGCAACCCGGTCGAAGCTGATGGGCCGGCCCTCGTTGACCCAGGTACGCCAACCGCCGTCCAGCACCTTGACGTTGGTATGTCCGTAGTAGTTCAGGCACCACCACAGCCGGCCCGAGTAGAGACTCTGGTTATTATCGTAAACTACCACCAGGCTATCATCGCCGATGCCCAGGTTCTGGCAGAAGGCGGCGAACTTCTCCGGGGCCAGGATATGTACCCGCCCCGTTTCCGGGTCCTTGGCGTAGTTGTCGGGTACCAGCACCGCCCCGGGAATGTGACCGCGCAGGTAGCCCGCTTCCAGGTCGCCGTCCACCACCACCACGTTGGGGTCGTTAAGATGGTCAGCCAACCATTCCGTGTCCACCAGGTACTCCGGGTGGGCGAATCCCTCTCCCATGGTCATATTATCCTCCTAATTAGCTGCGAATCAGATACGACAGAACCCGTCGTTTGTTCTACTTATGAGCACACTATTGTTTCTGTTGCAGCGACTCATACTTGGGGTTGTCAGGGCGAATGGGGTACAACGATTCTAGGTTGTCAATTTCGCACAACCGAGCGACAAAAGCTCGACGCATCTCTGGGCTGCATCTTGATAAGTTATTCAGTAGTTCTAGGATAGCTCTGTCCGCTTGTCCTTGCCCTTCTAGAATCCGGTTTAGACGCGATGCCCGCCAATTCACTCCCATTCTTTTTTGTGCCGCTCGAACTGTTTCTTCATTCGTGCTATATCTGGCCCACCACCAACTCTTTTCCTCTGGCGCCTCAGAAAAAAGACTGCGCACCTCGTCCTCATTCCGAACTGGTACTTGAAGCAGTTCTACCCCCAGATTACTTATAGCAGCGACCTTCAGGTCTGGTACTGGATTGGTTAGCACGACCTCAATACACTTGACTGGCCGAGAATCTTGGAGCAACGAGATGTCAGGAATGAACCCCGCAACCGATTGTAAAGCGTCCGGAATAATTACCTTATCTACTCCTTCCATCAAATCCCCCGTAAGAGACCCATCAAGGAGTGGTAGGTGAACTGGCCCTGCATTGCGATGTAGCATATCCCAGATCAAGCCGACAGCGTATTCGTGCAGAAATGAGACTGGAAAGGCCTCACTACCTACGTTGCGTGACCACTCCTCTTTTGTGAGCATTTCCTTATTCATTTTTCACTCTCAACTCTTAACCCCCAGCCTCCATCGGCGCCTGGTCTTCCTCCAGGTTGGCCCATTCGAACATCGAACCGTCGTAGTTGCGGGCGTCGCCGTAGCCCAGAAGGTTCAGGACAAATACGCCGTGCGCCGCACGGAGTCCTGCCTGTCAATAGGCAAAAACGGACTTATCCGCCGTTATGCCGGCGCTATTCAGTAACTCCCTTAGTTCCCCTGGAGGCTTGAAGCGGTGCGTCTCCCGGTCCATCAGGTCCATCCAGTCCAAGTGGACCGCGCCCGAGACATGGCCGGGCCGGCTGTTGCGGTTCACCGCCCCCGAATACTCGGCGGTGGTCCGGGTGTCCCAGATTACCGTTCCATCTGCATTGGCTCCCCCGATGCTGCAGCCGGCCCGCACATCCTCGTATTCCGCTATGAGTGGCGGCTCAACGCGGGGCGTAAACACGGAGCCCTGACGGGGATCTGTGCGCTCAAAGGCCACGGAGCCACCCTCGGCAACCCACCTCCGCCACCCGCCGTCCAGCACTTTTACGTTCTGGTGGCCGTAGTAGTTCAGCACCCACCAGAAACGGGCGGCATGAAGGCTCATGCTGTTGTCGCAGACCACCACCAGGGTATCGTCGCCGATGCCCAGGCCCTGGCATACGGCGGCAAACCGTTCCGGCGGCATGGTGTCCACCCAGCCCGTCTCCGGATTGCGTTCGTAGTTGTTGTCGAGAAACACGGCGCCAGGAATATGCCCCCGCAGGTAACCGGCCTCCGCGTCCAGGTCAACGATTACCACCCCGGGGTCGGCCAGGTGGTCTTGCAGCCACGCCGGGTCGGCCAGGAATTGGGGATTTACGAAACTTGTTTCACTGTTCATAGCAGGCAGATTGTAGGGCAACCGGAGCGGAAAGGGCAACTGCATGCTCCAGGAGTCCATGAAGGAGCAAATAGTTCCCACACCTTCATGTTTATTCGGAGGTATGTAGTGCGGTGCCAGGGGTGAGGCCCTCGGTTTACACAACCAACTCCCTGACCCATAATGGCCCAAACCTTGGGAATATATTCCACGAACGCAGGAGGCCCAATGAGCGTTGACCAACAGACCTGGCGGCGAGTTGCCAAAACCGGCCTCACGGGTTTGGACCGCGACAAGGCTTGCCCCGGCAATTTCGTTTATTCCCCCTACAACGGCGATGGAGCCGGCAAGGGCGTGACCTTCCTGCTGGACATGGAAGGCAACGAACTGCATCGCTGGCACCCGCCCACACCCCCGGGCTCCTGGGGCTACCTGCTTCCCAACGGCAACCTCTTTTACATGGCCAAGGCCGAGCAGAGCGACCCCCGGGCCATGCCGGCCACCAATTTTGTCGGCGGCTGGCTGGTGGAACTGGACTGGGACAGCAACATCGTCTGGGAGCACGTCAACCCTGCCCAGCACCATGACGCCCGCCGCACCGACTCCGGCGGGGCCATGTTTCTGACTCTGGAAACCATCCCGTCAGAAATTGCCGACCAGGTCAAGGGCGGCCAGCCCGGCAGCGGCATGGAGGCCGACCACGAGGGAGGACAGGAGGCCACGACCCACATGTGGGCCGACCACCTCATCGAAGTGGACGCCAGCGGCAATCAGGTATGGGACTGGCACGCCTGGCAGCATCTGGACCTGGAGGAAGACATCATCACTCCCGGCGAACCCCGCCACGAATGGAGCCACGGCAATACCATCGTGCCCCTGGGAGACCGCGTGCTGGCCAGCTTCCGCAACATTTCCACCGTTTTGATGATAGACAAGCAGTCCGGTGAGATTACCTGGAAGGTGGGCTGGGACGTAATTTCCCGCCAGCACGACCCCAGCCTGCTGCCCAACGGCAACATCCTCCTTTTCGACAATGGCGAACGGCGAAAGAACGACGTGCGCATATTTTCCCGCGTGGTGGAGATTGACCCGGCCACCAACGAAATTGTTTGGGAGTACCGGGACAATCCGTATTTCAATTTCTATAGTTCACGTATCTCCGGCGCCCGACGCATGCCCAACGGCAATACGCTGATAACCGAAGGTATGTTCGGCCGCATGTTCCAGGTCACTCCGCAAGGTGAGGTGGTCTGGGAGTACATCAACCCCTATTTCCCCGTGGGCGCCGACGGATACGAGGACAATCGTGTTTTCCGTTGTAGCTGGTACCTGCCCGGGGAAATTCCGCAATTGGGCTGATAAAGGAGCGGCGCTGGCCGCCTGCGCAACCTGTATGCCAGGGGCGCACGGCTGTGCGCCCCCAAAAGGGTTGCCCCCCGAACTATAGCGATTCCCTTGTGACATCAGGGCAATCGCATTATGTTTATCGTCATTCTGAGCGAAGCCGAAGAATCTAAACTCCATCCCTCAAGCCAGATTTCGAGCCCGTAATGGGTTTGAAAGGTAGGATTTCAGGCCCTTCGGCAGGCTCAGGGGTCCGTCCGCCACGGCGGACCTCTGGCGGGGCGACAGTCTTTCCACCTGTGAATAGTTGCCAGCTATAGCCTGAATCCAAAAAGCGATTGCCCTGCTTGTGACATCCTTAGTAGCCCGCCCCGGCCCATTGATATATAATTAGACCCGCTTCGGAATTCGCGACCGGCCCTTCGGCCGGCACGTGTCTAACCTCCTCCGGGGCAGGGAATTGCACAACCATGCAGCAAGAGCAGCAAGTACGAAGCGAACCTCTCTACTGGGCCAAGGACCGTGTGCCCTTCAACCTCACCCTGGTTCTCGCCCTGGGCATAGCCGTCTGGGGCGCCGGCGCCACCTTTGGCCTGTGGGATATGGGTGGAAATCCTCAGATTATCTTCGTCCTGGGATTGGCGGTGGCAGCATACACCTGGCTCTTTACTCCCCGCGCCTATCTGGTCTATGCGGACTCCCTCTGTGTCGCCTACGGCAGGCCAAGGGTCAAGGTCATGCATTTCAGCAGCATCGCAGTGGTGGAAATGGGCTCCATGGCGACCCTGGACCAACTGCGGGTACGGCCGGTGAAGGGTCGTCGCCAGTCCATCAGGGTAAGGGATCCTGAAACTTTTTATGACGAGCTGGAATCGGCGCTGAACGCTTATCGGGACGCCCATCCTGAAGAGGGTTTCAACTTCCAGTTCACGGGCCGATTCCCCGCTGAAGCGGACGCCGGCGTAATTGATGTGGAACCCACGGCAGTAACCGACGCCGAAGAAGCCCCGCCCGACAGAGAGGCGGCACCCGAGGAAGCGGTAGCCGAAGCAGTTACGGAGGAAGTTACGGAAGGAGCCGCGCCGGCCGCCGAAGCTGCGGAGGCGGAAGCGGGTCAATCCAATCAACCCGAACAGTCCGGTCAAACTGCTGCTGCAGAAGCTGCGGGGGAAGAGGAAAAGCCTCCCGAACCGGAACACCGGCCCCTTTACTAGAAGCCGTTTGAAATTCCTTCCCCCTTGATGGGGGGAGGCTAGGATGGGGGTGACTGCCCACAGCTTCATGCCCCTTCCGCGGGGAGACACTTCCCACCCGGATTTTTGAAACAGGTTCTACCTGTGGCCTGGGCCGCACAAAGGCACAAATAAAGCCGAGGCCGCTGGTCGGCCTCGGCTTAATCTTTGCGACTCGATAGCCTGCGGTTACAGCCGCCTCTGGCGGTCAACCTGGTAGGGGCAGCCCTTGTGGCTGCCCTGTTACATCAGTCAGACAACCCGAACAAAAGCCTGCCCGTTCACCCCTGGCACTTGCGCCGGCTCTATCCCTGGTAAACGGGGCGCTCCATCTCGAAGACGTCGGCGGTATGACAGTACATGCTGCCGGCCAGGCGGCCCGTGGGCTTGAGCAGTTGGTGATTGATGCGGTGGCCGTTGATCAGGTCATCTCGGATGTGCATGTATATGACCTCTCCGATGACCAGGCCATGCCCGCTTTCCCGGTCTTTCCCCAGGTCCACCACCTGCTTCAAGCGGCATTCCATGTTGACCGGAGATTCGGCAACCCGGGGAGCCTTCACCTTAACCGAGGGAGCCTCAGTAAGTCCGGCAACTTCAAACTCGCTTACCTCGACGGGAAACTCGGCAGCCGTCCGGTTCATGGCCTCGGCAATATCATCCACCACCACATTCACCACGAACTCGCCCGTCTCCTCCACGTTGGTAAGGGTGTCCTTGGCCTTGCTTCCGGCGCGGCGGGACGAAGAAAAGACGATGGTGGGTGGGTCCGAAGCCACGGCGTTGAAGAAGGAATAAGGGGCCAGGTTTGATATTCCGTCTGCGGAAATAGTGGAGACAAAGGCTATGGGACGGGGCACCACCACGCCGGTGAGCACCCGGTAAAAGTTATGCTCAAAAGTGTTGGGGTCTATCTGCAAAGCGCTACCTCTCTCTTAACATGGATAGACAGGATATACAGGATTACGGCCTCATATTCAAGGGGCCACAGTGCTGGCCCCGTGCTTCCATGACTGACGGTAGCGTTCCGTTCCAGGTGGTTTGAGGGCAGCAATGGTAGGAGCAGCAATGGTAGGGGCAGCCCTTGTGGCTGCCCTCTTCCGCCTTCAAGACCACCTGAATTGGAACTCTCCATGCATAAATCAGTTTTTGACTTTCAACACCAATGCTGATACTTTATTCACTGCCCTCTCACAGATACAAAAAGAGGCATTCTGGAGAATTCGCAGCCATGCCGTGGAACGACATTATCGTTGACTCCCTGAAGAAATGGGACACCTCCCTGGTGGCTTACGTCCCGGATATTTCCATAGACCGGGTCACCACCCTGATAGATGAAGACCCCTACTTCCATCTGGTGTCCTCCAGCCGCGAGGAAGAGGCCATCGGCGTCGCCGTGGGGGCCTACGCCACCGGTCGCAACTCGGCCGTATTCATGCAGTCCAGCGGTTTTGGCAACAGCATCAACGCCATTGCCAGCCTGTGCATTCCGGCCCGCACGCCCATACCCATTTTCCTTAACCTTCGCGGGGGCCCCGGCGAGTTCAACATCGCCCAGGTGCCCATGGGCCGGGCGACCCGTCCCATCCTGGACACATTGGGCCTGGTCCACTTCACCCTGGAAGACGAACACAACATGGAAAAAATTGTGGATGGCGCGCTCAAGCTGTGCCACGCCAACCGCCAGCCCGTGGCCATCTGCATGACCCAGCTGCTGCACGGAGGAAAACTTGCTTAGGTTCGAAGCTACTCAAATGCTGTTGCGCCACATTGGCGACCTTCCCATTGTGAGCAACCTCGGCCCCACGACCGACGAACTCTGGCACGCCGGCCATCGTGACCGCAACTTCTACACCTACGGCAACATGGGTCTCTGCTCATCCATTGCCCTGGGCATGGCCCTTTCCACCGAGGAGAAGGTCGTTTCCCTGGACGGGGACGGCTCCCTGTTGATGAACATGGGATCCATCGCCAGCATCGGGCGCGAACAACCCGGCAACCTGGTTGTCGTGGTGTGGGACAACGAACAGTGGGCCCAGACCGGACACCAGTCCAGCCACACGGCTTTCGGCACCGACCTGGAGCAGGTAGCCCGGAGTTGCAGCATTCCCAAAACAGCCACGGTCAACAACCTGGAGGACCTGGAAGCCGTTTTTTGCGATGCCCTGGAGCAGGAAGGCCCGTGGTTCATAGTGGCCAAGATAGAGGAAACGGAATACATGCCGGTAGCCCCCATCGAACCGGAGATGACACTGTACCGTTTCAGGCAGAGCTTCGGCGCCAGCGGCGTCTAGCCTACCCTGGCGTACTAAAGAGCGGGCAGAGGCAACAGGCTCATATTGACGGATAAGCCGCAAGTCCAAACGTAGTGGGCCTGTCCCGCCGTTACCGGACAGCCCTCCCACAAGCTCGGGGGCGGCATCTGCATCCGTTGACTCAAGAGATCTTCCGAATTGGCCAACTATCGGAGGCGGGCGTCAGTCCGCCTCTTTCTGGTTAATCCTGGCGCAGGTTCGAGGCAAAATGGCAGGAATGTCAGGGCGACCAATTACCGAGCAAAGAATCATGGACGCGGTGAACGTGTTTATCTCCGAGTTGGTGGATGACCCCCCGGAGAATGTCATTTACGAGTATAACCCCGGCATGCGCTGCTACGAGGTTACTTTCGGAACCACCGAGGCGGGGACCAGAGGCTACACTGCATATATTGAGAAAGCGCTGCCCGAAGACGACGGCCTGCGCATAACGATTGTCGAGTTTCTTCACGAAAAGTTTGGCATCGAATCCGACATAGTTCTGGAATGGCTATAACGCTCCATTATGATACAATGGTGCCATGATGCAAGTACCCAGGAAAAAGAACCTAAAGAAGGGGCAGGAAGTGGGAGTTTTTGATGTGCCGCTGGGCGTTGCCGGGTCGCCGAACGACGATCCCGTTGTGGTTTCTGCAACCGTGGATACCGGCGCCATTCATTCCGTGATACCCGCTTCGCTGCTGGCACAACTGGGCGTACAGCCTGCTGACCGGTTCCTTTACGGCCTGGCTGACGGCAGCGAAGTCGAGTATGACTATGGTATGGCTTGCCTTACGCTACAAGGTTTTCCATCCTTTTACTGTCCTGTCATCTTTGGAACCGAGAACCAGTTCCTTGTAGGCGCCACTACCCTTGAAATCTTCAACCTGATGGTGGACCCGGTGGACGGCGCCCTGATTCGCCGGGTGCCCCGCGCCAGACCATTCTAAGCAGGAATTGACCCCAAAATTCAGGCCCGGCTGATTGGCAGCCGGGCCTCGTTCGTTCATACAGCGGTGGACGTTAGCGCCCGCCGGAAATGAGAGTATCTCTAGCCCTTCAGGTGCTGATCAAAGAACCCGAGGGTGCGGGACCAGGCGTCTTCGGCTGCGGCTGCATCGTAGCTGTCGCGGTCGTCGCAGTTGAACCCGTGACCCGCGCCGGCGTACATCTTGAAATCATAGCTGACGCCGGCGGCGTCGAGCTTTGCTTCAATTTGCGTTACGTCGTCAGGGGTGGGGTTTGCGTCCTGGTCGCCGAACTGTCCCATCAAGGGAATCTTGATGTTTCCGGTCAGGTCTATGGGCGCAGGGTTATCGTCGCCGAAGGGCACCATTACTCGGCCAGGATAGTAAGCCACGGCTGCGTCCAGGCCCGGACAGCTGGTGGCGGCCAGGTAAGTAATGCGTCCACCAACGCAGTAACCGACGATACCCACCTTCTGTCCTACCGTCCGCTGGTACTCTTTCTGAATAAAGTTGACCGTCGCGTTGATGTCCTGTACCAGTTCATCGTCGCGCAATGCGGCCATGTAGCGGTTGATGGCCAGGTCAAAGTCCTCGGGCGTGTATCCCAGTTTGGGGTTGGGATGTTCCCGGTGAAATACGGCGGGAGCTATGGCGACATAGCCGTTGGCGGCGAAGCGGTCGCAGACATTCTGAATGTGGTCATTGACCCCGAAGGCTTCCTGGACAACGATGACAGCGGGCCAGCTGACCCCTTCGCTGGGGGCAGGGTGGCTTACATAGGCAACCATATCCAGTCCCTGGTAGCCGTGCAGGTCATCGAACTCCCGGTCGCCTGCAAACCTCAGATTCTCCCAAAATGATGGCATAATGCTACCTCCTCCTGTCACATTTCCAGCCATTTCTTAAATCTGCGTAGGTACCGGCTGTAGCCGGACTACGCGGCGATTTTAGCAAAGGAACCGGGGTAAAACAAGGGTTGCCCCTTCCCGCTGCTTCCTTCCTTCCTCCAGTGTCCCTCAAATAGCAACACACGGAGGCCGGTACCGGCCTCCGTGTGTATGCAAGTCGCCCGAATTGCGCGCGCCCAGACGGACGCCCTAAAGAGACTGCCAGCGGCGTTTTCCGCCCTCAGTTACCACCTTGCCTATCTGCTGGCCCGGCGGAAAGTGGCCGGCGCAGACGACCCAGCCTTCACTTTCGGCCCTGTCCAGCAGCATCTCGCGGTTGGCCTGGCTGGCGGCCTTATCGTAGTCCACCGACGCGCACCAGCTTGGCTCCGTTACCTGGGCAACATTGTGCAGCACGTCGCCCATAATCATTGCCTTCTCCCCGCCGGAAACCACCAGCACCACCTGGTGGCCGGGGGTATGCCCCACGGCAGGCAGGGTGGTGACGCCGTCGGTCACCTCGTACTCACCCTCAACTATCTGCTGAAGCCTCAAACGCCGGAGAGGCATTATCTGCTGCTGCACATGGGGATTCTGCTCCAGGATCTCCGGCTGGGTGTAGTAGTCGTAGTCGTCCTTGGGAATGATATAGCGGGCCCTGCGGAAGTTGGGGGCCGGCATTCCACCGGAATAGCGCAGGTTCCAGCCCACGTGGTCGGCGTGGAGGTGGGTATGAATTACGAAATTCACCTGGTCGGAGGGCGATACGTTGGTATTGTGAATGTCCACATTGGGAGGAAGCATCACCGGCCGCAACTCTTCGTAAAGGTTGCCTACCACGTTCCCGCGAGAAGGGTGAGGCCCGGGCCCCATGCCCGTATCCACCAGGATGGTGTGGTTCTCCGACCGCACCACGAACACGCCGTAATATAGTTGCAGCTGACCGTCTTCCAGCGCGCCCTCGTGATCGGCCCACGCGCTTTCCGGAACGTCGGGGAACATGGCGGACTTGGGACGGGGTGGCGGCACCATGTCTATTACCGCCGTAATTTCGTAACTACCTACAGTAGTCTTCTCTGCCATTTAACCTTTCCTCCTGTCTTTGTGCAGACTGTGGTTGCGATTTTCAAGGCGGATTGGCCTTTTGCGAAAGGCCAGCCCCAACGGTTCCCATTGCCCCTCAACGAAATGCTGAATATGGCTGGCCCGAACAGGTCTAGTATTGGACCAGGGAAAATATGTCGTAGCCTTCCAGCAGTTTTCGGCCTTCCAGGGCCTCCAGCTCGATGACCAGTCCAATGCTGGACACCTTTCCGCCCGCCTTTTCCACCAACTGGGCGGCGGCGGCCAGTGTGCCGCCGGTGGCCAGAACGTCGTCCAGTATGAGGACTCGGTCACCGCTGGATACGTCCTCAAGGTGCATTTCCATCACGTTGGAGCCATATTCCAGTGAATACTCGACGGAAACGGTTTCGCCTGGCAGCTTGCCCTGCTTGCGTACCGGAATGAATGGTTTAGCCATGCGGCAGGCCAGGGGAGCGCCAAAGAGAAAGCCGCGGGATTCTATGGCGACTATGGCGTCAATATCCCTGCCCTGGCATTGCTGGGCAATCTGGTCAACCGTGTAATTGAAGGCGCCGGCATCGCGCAGGAGTGGGGTGATGTCGCGAAAAAGGATGCCCGGCTGCGGAAAGTCCGGGATATCACGAATATAGTCCTTGAGATTCATCGAAAGGCGACTCGGCAACTGGTTAAAGTAGGGCTTGAAACCGGTCCGGAAAGGCGTCATTTACAAGCCGGCAACAGCCGAATGCAGTGTAGAATAAGCCGCTTGAAGCGTCAAGCATTGGAATTGCAGCGTAACTGTGCAGAGTTGGAGAGCTCCTATTGGGGCAGCACCGTCGTTCCCGCGCAGGGAGACCTTTGCATAACTACCCGGCAGGGGCGACAATT
>VXOH01000129.1 GCA_009840135.1 Chloroflexota bacterium
TCCGCCAGAAGACCGTGGAGGTGGTACCGCCGGGAAGCTATTCCACCCGCGACTACCTGGACAACGACGGGGTAGGGGAGCAATGGCATTCGTTCCACCTGGAACTGGAAAGGCAGGGGGACCGCGTCGTCCTGGACGCGACCAGAAGTGATGACCAGGCTCCCGGCTCCATCAACTTCATCTCCAGCGATGGCGCCGTGGCCGCTTACTTCGGGCAGCATTTTCACCAGTACGATACTTCCCTCACCATGAACCAGGGCCTGTTGTCGTCGGTGGACGAAGTGAAGCTCCGGCCCGGCAGCCTTCTGCTGCCCCAGTGGCCGGCGGCCCTCGGCTGCCGAGCCCACACCTTTACCAAGTTGAAGAACGCCGTCCGCGCCGTGGTCGCCAGGGCCAATGGCGGCAACGTCATGGCCGCCATGGCCGTTTACGTCATCGCCTACTGGCGGATGAAGGATGCCGAATCGGGAGACTGGCTGCTCTGCACCGACGGTATCGCGGTGGGTCACGGCGCCCGTCCCCAGGCCGACGGCATAGACGCCGTTTAAAGTCGCCACAATGAGAACTACCCGGCCGAGTTCATGGATATGGAATACCCCCTGCGCATGGAGCGGTATGCCATCAATCCCGATTCCGGTGGCCCGGGCAAGTATCGCGGCGGCTGCGGCATTATCCGGGATGTCCGGCTGCTGGCTCCGGAAGGAACATTCGGGCTGCGGGTCGAGAACAGCCGCTTCCCCGCCTGGGGAGTCGCCGGTGGCAAGGCCGGCGGCACTTCCCGCGTCCTGTTGAATCCGGGCTGTGGCCAGGAAAGGGATATTCGTCCCTTTTCCGACGACAACTTCTGGCAGGCCGGCGACCTGGTAAGAATCTACAGCGCCGGCGGCGGCGGTTGGGGCGACCCCCTGGAACGGGAAATTGAGCTGGTGGAAAGAGATGTCCGGGGAGGGTTCGTATCCCTGGAATCGGCCCGCGCCCAGTACGGGGTGGTGATTGATGCGGAAACGTTGAAGGCCGACGCCCCGGGCTCGGCAGCCTTCAGGAAAGACCTCCGGCTGACTCGGGAGCAACCCAAGCTGTTCCATCGCTTCATCTACTTCGATGATGATGATGAGGAACGGCGCTGGATTGAGCGTCACCTGCCCCGGTAGCGGGACCGGCGGCCCCGAGTAAGCCTATCGGCCACCCGGCTTGAAGGCCGTGCCCTTCAATCCGACCTTTCAGTCTGCCTCAACCTGCCTTGACGGGCTGGCCACGCCGCTGTTGCCGCTGTATGCCACCACCGGCCTTTTCACTAGGGGCGTCAACAGGACCACCGGCAGCATCAGGAGCAACCCGATTCCGGCGTTGAACCCGATGGCCACCGATATGCTGAATGCCTGGGCTATGGCCCCGATTTCCACCCCGCCGATCAGGTGGCCCAGCCCGTTAACCAGCCCCTGCGAGCCCATTATCCTCCCCCGCATTTCCGCCGGCGATGAGAGCAGCAGGATGGTGCTCTGCATGGTGCTGAAGCCTGATTGGGCCACGCCAGCTCCGAAGAGCAGCAGGAAGGAAACCAGGAACCAGGGGGACCAGGCCACGGCGGCCACTCCTACGGCCACCAGCATGGCCCCGATGGCAAAGTAACGCCCGTGGAACGAGTAGTGGCGGCGCGTGCCTATTATTACCGCCCCCACCAGTGATCCGATGCCTTCCGCCGAGCCTATGACACCGCCCAGGGCCGGGCCCACCTTCAAGACGTCGGTGGCGATAACCGGTATGAAGTACTGCAGCGGCAACACCATTCCGTTCATCACCAGGGATATGCACAATACCCCCAGCACAAACTTGTTGGAGAAGGAATGGCCTATGCCGGACTTGATGCCCTGCAGAAACGCCCGGTCCCGGCCCACTATGGTAGCCGCTTTGGGCAGGCGCAGTTTGAACATCAGCGCCACGGCAATCAGGTCCAGGGTAACCAGCACCATGTAAGCGCCGGTGAACCCGTAGAAGGCCAGCAGCAGTCCGCCGGCCAGGGGCCCCAGTACCTTGCCAATGTTGTTGGTGATCGTTTCCAGCGACATGGCATGGGCTATCCGGTCCTGCCCCGCCAGGTCGAACAGCGCCGCCCTCCGGGTGGGATCGTCCAGAACCTTGGCTGTCCCCTGGCAGAGAATGGCCAGGAAAACAAACCACGGATGGATCAGGTCCAGCAGCAGAAGCGTCAGCAGCCCGGAGGCGACCAGCAGGTAAAAGGTGTGAATGCCGGCCAGGATGCGCCAGCGGTCCAGCCGGTCCGCCAGCATTCCGGCAATCAGCGAAAAGGGAGGGCGGGGGCCGTTGAGAAATGCGGAAATCAACCCGACCTGGAAGGCCGAGTCGGTCAGTTCGTATATGAGGTATCCCAGGACCAGCAGTTCCATGCGGCGGGATATTTCGTGTACCCACCGGGCCGCCCACATCAGGCGAAAGTTCGGATTCTGCAGGACCGTCAGGACCGGAAAGCTGGAAAGTGGAGGCAAAAGGCGCTCCCTCTTTGAAAACCGGCCATGGATGCCGCCGTCGTCAGCAGCGCTTGCCCTGGTACCTGGACGGGCCGTTTCGGTGCGGCAATATGGCTCAACGTGGGAACCATACGCCGCAGGTCTGTGTGAAGTCAACGGGGGCGCCGGGTCTGCTTTGGGAGAGGGAGAGAACCGAAGAGGGGTGCGAAACTTGACCCGGTCAGCTTATGGGCCGGTGAACTCGCAGGCGACGCCGTTGCCGCTCATAAGTCTTCTGTCCAGCGTGGCCAGGGGGCACGCCAGCGCCTCAGCTAACGCCACGTAACAGGCATCATAGCAGGTCACACTATGCCGCAGTTCCCATATTCGCTGGGAGAGCGGTCCGAAGGGAAACAATTCCAGGTTGAGGCGCAGCAGGTCGCTGTATGCCAGGGTAGCCTCGGCGGTGGAAACGCGGCCGTCAAGCTCCAGCCGGCGCAATGCATTACCCACCTCTGGGGGGAGTATCTCCGGTGCGGCCAGGTCCTCCCTGCCGATCAACGCGGCCGCCCACCTGCCTTCCGGGCCAGAGTCAATCAGCGCGACTATCAGGGCGGAGGCATCTATGACAACGGTCACCTGCTGTCCTGGTCCCGCGCTTCGAGAATCTCCTCCGCCGTCAGCCGCGTCCCGTAAGCCGCCTTCCGCTCCTGCACCCGGTCCAGCCACTGTTCTACCGAGGGTCTCGAAGCCAGGCGCTCCAGTTCGTTCCTCAGGAATTCCTGCATGGACTGGCCTCTCAGCGCAGCCCGGTCGGCGAGTTCGTCTCGCACTTCTTCGGGAACACCTCGAATGGTTATCTGTACTGCCATGCAATCATTATGACATAGGTGCTGTCAATATGATGGCACCGTTGAGTTTTTCCCCGTTTGCCCGGGGCCGGCCTTCATCCGGTAGCGTATTTTTAGCTGCTTGAACGCAGGGCGCGGACAGGAGCCAGACCGCAACCGAATGTCGTAAAATGCTCGCGGGACAACAAACTTGCAACTCGATCACCTGAGGAGGGGTCCGGTGTACAAAATAGGGATAGATGTGGGAGGCACCTTCACCGACTTCGTGGTAGCTGAGGAAATTCTCGAAGGCGATGGAGGCGGCCGGCCTCGTTTCTTCAAGACCCAGTCCACCCCCGACGACCCTTCCATCGGGGTAATGGCCGGTTTGGCAGAAGCCGCCCAGGCCTACGGGGAGGGACTGGAACAATTTCTGGGCAATACCAGCCTGGTTATCCACGGTTCAACGGTTGCCACCAACACGCTGGTGGAGCGCAAGGGCGCCAAAGTGGGGCTCATCACCACCGATGGATTTCGCGACCTGCTGGAAATGCGGGAGGGTTTGAAGGAGGACCGCTACAATCTCCGGATGACCCCGGCGGAACCGCTGGCTGCCCGCTACCTGCGGGTCGGGGTTCCTGAACGGATAAGGGCCAACGGCAAGGTACACCAACCCCTCGACGAGGAAGCCCTGGTCGAAAGCCTCGATTGCCTGGTTCGGGAAGGGGCCGAGTCCCTCGCGGTGTGCTTCCTTTTCTCCTACCTCAATCCCTCCCACGAGGAGCGGGCCTGGGAGTTGATTAAGGAACGTTTTCCAGACCTTTACACCTCCCTTTCCCACCAGGTAATTCCCCAGATAAAGGAGTTTGACCGTCTCAGCACCACGGTCATCAATTCCTACGTTGGCCCGGTCTTCAGCCGCTACCTTTCCCGCCTGCGTGCTCGGTTTGAGCCCTATCCCCAATTGAATGACGTACTGATTATGCAGTCCAACGGCGGGGTGGCTCCCATCGAGGACTCCAGCCGCATGGCAGTCCGGGCGATCCTGTCCGGCCCCGCCGGAGGTGTCAGCGCCGCCGCCTACATCGGGCAGTCCCTGGGAGACCCGCGAATTATTGCCTTTGATATGGGCGGCACCAGCACTGACATTTCCCTGATTGAAAACGGGTCGCCCCACATTACCAACGAAAAGTTCGAAGCCGGCTGGAAAATTGCCACCCCCATGATAGACATCCACACCCTGGGCGCCGGTGGCGGCAGCATCGCCCGGGTGGATGATGGCGGAATCCTGCACGTTGGCCCGGAGAGCGCCGGGGCCGAACCGGGCCCGGCGTGCTACGGCAAGGGCGGCGCCCGGCCCACCGTCACCGATTCCAGCCTGGCCCTGGGCTACCTGGACGCTACAAATTTCCTGGGAGGACGGGCCAGCCTCGATATTGAGGCTGCGCGGCATTCCCTCGACTGCGACGTGGGGCAACCCCTCAACCTCTCCGAGGAGGAGGCCGCTTATGGCGTTTTCAAGGTAGTCTGCACCACCATCGCGGAAGGCATCAGGCTGATGTCGGTACAGCGGGGCGTGGACCCCCGGGAATTCACCATGATGGGATTTGGCGGCGCTTCGGGCCTCCACGCTTCCGAGGTGGCCCGTCAGTTGCAGGTTGAAAGGGTGTACATTCCCGCGTCTGCCCCGGTCCTGTCGGCTTACGGCATGCTGAACACCGACATAAAGCACGATTTCTCCCGGTCCTACCCGGTGAGCCTGGACCGGCTTGACCTCGGAGAACTCCGCGTGATTCTGGCGGAATTAGGGGCCCAGGGCAGGGAGAAGCTCCTCGACCAGGGCCTTGCCGAAGAAGCCGTGGAGGTCCAGTTCGCCGCCGATATGCGTTACCTGGACCAGATCTACGAGGTCACGGTACCCGTCCCGGACGTGGCCCTGGACGACTCGGAATTTGTTGCCCGGTTGACCTCCAACTTCCACTCGCGATACCAGGAGCTTTACTCCTACAACCAGCAGGAACAGGAGGTGCGCCTCATCACCCTGCGGGCCACTGCCATCGGGAGGCTTCCGAGAATTGCCCCGGCCGGCGCCGCCAACGAAGGAAAGGAGGCGCAGCCATCAGGCACCCGGCGAATTTACCTGGGTGAATGGCGGGAAGCGCCAACCTACCTTGCCGATTCCCTGCCTGAGGGAGCGGTAATCCCCGGGCCTGCCATCCTGGAGTCGGAATTCACGACCATCCTGGTGTCTCCCGGAGACGTCGCCACCATAGATTCCTTGGGCGGTGTGAACTTGCAGGTGGACCTGTCCCGCGACCAGGTTTCCGACAGCCCGCCCACCGACTCCGCCAGTGAGAGCGGGCAGGTTGGCGCCGCTGCAAATGACCCCATAACCCTGGCCGTGGTCGAGCACCGACTGGAATCCATCGCCCAGGAAATGACCGAGGCCATGCTCCGAACTGCCATGTCCCAGATTCTGAACTCCAGCCGCGACTTTTCCACCGCCATTCTCGATGGCGAGTGCCAGTTGGTGGCCCAGGGAGAGGGAATACCGGTCCACGTCAGCGCGCTTCCGGTCGCCGGAGCCGCAGTCCGGGATTACTTCGGCGAGGATATTTCCGACGGCGACCTTTTTATCCTGAACGACCCCTATTTCGGCGGCAGCCATCTGCCGGACATCACCATAATCCGACCCATTTTCCACCAGGGGCGGTTGCTGTTCTACGGCGTTAACCGGTCCCATCACAGCGACGTTGGCGGGGGCACCCACGGGGGCTATAACCCCAGCGCCAACGAGATTTTCCAGGAAGGTATTCGCATTCCACCCCTCAAACTCTATGAGAAGGGCATTCCCCGCACCGACCTGCTCCACATGCTGGCGGCCAATGTTCGCCAGCCGGAGAATTTCCTGGGTGACCTCAATGCCCAGATTGGCACGGTACTGCTGGCAGCCCGCCGGATAGAGGCCCTGATTGCCAGCTATGGCGCGGACCGCCTGATGACGGTGGTTGCCGATATCCTGGCCGCCACCGAGCGGCAGGTGCGCCGGTTCATCTCCGGCTGGCCGGACGGGGTCTATTACGGCGAATCCCTGGTGGACGACGACGGTTTCGACAGCAAACTGGTCCCCATTCGGGCTAAAGTAACCATAGCCGGCGATGAAATGACCATTGACCTCAGTGAGTCCAGCCCCCAGGTGGAGGGATTCATCAACAGCGCCTACGCCAATACCCGTTCCCTGGCTCACGCCGCCATAATGTACCTGGCCCCCATGGACGTGGCCCGCAACGAGGGCTCCATGCGGCCCGTGCGGATCGTCGCCCCCCGGGGCCTCATCGTTAACGCCAACCCTCCGGCTCCCGTTTGCATGAGCACCAACCACTGCGCCGAGGAGGTTGTCGAGGCGGTCTTCAAGGCCCTGGCGCCCGCCATCCCAGGCTCCGTGTCCTCCGGCTTCTCCCGGAGGCTGCGCTACGCCATCACCGGCCAGGACCCGAGAACCGGCCGCAAGTTCATCTGGCATTTCTTCCTGGCCAGGGGCGGCGGCGGCGCATCCCAGGGTTATGACGGTTGGCCCAACGTGGGAGAGATCAACGTGGCCGGCGGAATCCGTTCGCCCAGCATTGAAGTTACGGAGGAGCGCTTTCCCTTTTTCATCCGGCGCCACGAACTGCGGCCCGATTCCGGCGGCGCTGGCCGGTGGCGCGGCGGGCTGGGCGCGGTGTGTGACCTGGTCTATGAGGGAGATGGCCCGGCCCTGCTGAACACCGCCGGCGACGGCATCGTGGTGCCGCCCTTTGGCCTGTTCGGAGCGTCCGACGGGCTGCCCCACCACTACAAGATAGTCTCCAATGGCTCCGACCGGGTTTTGGGCTCTAAGGAAACGGGCGTGGTGGTAAACCCGGGCGACCACATTTTTTGCCTCTCATCAGGCGGCGGGGGCTACGGCCGACCGGAAGACCGGGACGAGAAGGCGTTGGCTTGGGACCTTAAGAACGGATATGTGAGGGACTAAATGAGACCTAATTTTCGTCCAGAGCCGTCTACGGATTTCCCTTCTGTGGTTTGCAATTCCCTACCCAACTGAAGCCTTCAAGGGACTTTGAAACTCCCTCAATAGTCCCCTCTCCCTCTGGGAGAGGGTTAGGGTGAGGGAGGACATGTGGGATGGAGAGCCCGATGGGACTGCCAGCACCGGTTTTGGGAAAAATTCTTAATGAATACCCGGTCCCCAGGTGGCGCCAAACTCCGCCCGGGCGGCTAACTGTCCGGTAAAGCTGCCGGCATCCTGCAGTGCCAGGAACACGGCGCTGGGTCCAACGGCGCTGGGGTCCACCCTCTCGTGCCAGTCCCGTTGCGTCCAGGGAATAGCCGCCGAGCCTTCGCTGCGCAGCGAGCCGGGGCTGAGAATGTTCACGGCAATGTTGTAGTCTTTCACTTCGTCGGCCAGGCATAGGCTGAACATGTGGACTGCCGCCTTGCTGGCGCTGTACAGCACGCCCCCGCCCTGGGCCGGGTCGGTGGCCATCCGGGAACCGATGTTGATGATGCTCCCCTTGCGCTGTTCCATCATTATGGGCAGCACGGCCCGAGTGCAGAGATAGGGACCGCCCACGTTGACCCGTATGAGCCGGTCCCAGCGGGCCGGGTCAATTTCCAGGATGGACTCGCCCAGCACCATGGTCCCCGCGTTATTGAATAGAACGTCAATTCTGCCGTACCGCTCCACTGCCCGCCGGACCATGTCGTTCACCTGTTCCTCGTCGGTAACGTCACAGTTGACGGCAAGCACGTCCCCGCCCGCGCTTCGGATGTCCGATGCGGTCTCTTCCAGGGTTCCCGCCAGGCCGGTGGGTGACTGGCTGCGGGCGCTGATGACTACGCTGGCGCCCTCCCTTGCGTATTCCCTGGCAATAGCCCGGCCCAGCCCCCGGCTGGCCCCGGTGACCATTGCTACCATTCCGTCCATTTGACCCAAGGTATTCCTCCTCACTTGCTTGCGCCGGTAGCGGTGATTACGCACCTGGCCGGGTCCGCTTCGGACAGTGCCGTTGGCCTGTGCCCCGTATGGATATATTCGGCAAGCAGCTTGCCGGCCATGGGCCCCCGACCGAAACCGGAAGAGGCCAGCCCGCTGCAGATATAGAGATTTTCGAATTGGGGAATCCTGCCGATGAGCGGCTTGCCGTCCAGTGAAAAGGGCATAAGGCCGGCCCAGGTGCGGGCGATGGATAACCCGGTCAGCATGGGCAGAAGCTCCGCGACGTGCCCGAAGTTGACCTCTATGCCAGCCTGGTCAACGGTCTTGTCGTAGCCGGCCAGTTGCCGGTCGCCGCCAAAAACCAGCTCGCCGTCCCTCGTCTGGCGGCCATACAGGTGCCGGGTGACCCGCTCTTGCCCTGAATGGGTAAGTTCCGGGGGAGTGTGGTTGTCGTTGCCCGGATTGCGGGCCCAGTGCAAGGGCGACTCGGCTGCCGACAGCGAATTAAATACCCGAGGCGGAAGCGGTTCCGACGCCCACATCTGGCCCCGTACCGGCAGGATGGGAATGTTCAAGCCCAGCATTGTGCCCAGAGGAGCGCACCAGGCTCCCGCTGCCAGAACCAGGCTTCGGGCGGTGTATTCTTCGTCCCCGCAAGTTACGCGGAAGGCGCCGCCGGGCTGTCGAGCAATGGCCGTTACCTCCCTGCCGGTGAGCAAGCTGGCCCCCTCCCGTTCAGCGGCGTCATCAAAAGCGCGAGTCGCCCTGACCGGATCGGCATGGGCCCGCAGCGGAAAATGGACCGCCCCCTTCAAGTGCGGGCTCAGTTCCGGCTCCAGGGCGCGGGCCTCAGCCGTGGAGAGCAACTCCACGGAATAGCCTCTGGATTTAAGCGAAAGGACGTTGTCCCGCGAGTACTGGTACTGCTCTGCCGTCTGGATGGCCTGGAGTGCCCCGGATGCGCGGAATTCTATATCAAAGCCAAGCTCCAACTGCATGGCCTTGAAAATCTGGAGGCTTCCCATGGTCAAATAAGACTGGAGGTTAGGTATATTGCCCCAACCCAGGGCGCCAATGCCCCCGGCGTTGACTCCCGACGCTTCCGAGGCAATGTCACCGCGCTCCAGCAGGGCCACATTGCGGCCGCACTGGGCGAGGTGGTACGCGGTGGATGCACCGGCAATACCACCACCTACGACAATTACCTCCGTATCCGCCATATCACTTTCCTTCCCTTTTACACCGACACCCGCTACTCTCTATGGCTTCAACAGGCGGGACCGTACCGTTTCAATAACCGTCAGTTCCAGATGGCGGCAACCCGGTAGGCAAGCTGTGTCTGGGACTCGCGTACGTCCACGATTTCCGCCGGTATGTCGCCCAGGACACCCAGGGCGATTATCCAGTTCAGGATTTCGTGGTCCCCCGATTCCTGGATCTCTTCCGGGGTTAGTTGGGCCAGCTTGCTTCCCTGGCCGCTGCGCACCAATTCCAGGTAACGCCGGTCAGTCTCAATATCAATCTCCCGGCATTGGAACTTGTGGGCCAGGAAGCTGTGGGACCAACTGGATGAGGCGACGACCGCGACCCGCTCGTCCCGGGTGTCCAGGAACCTGCGAATACCCTGGCCCAGTTGGTAGCAGCGCTTCGGCGTGGGCCGCGGCGGATAGTCCGGCCCCGCTTCTTCACCGTAGCAGTTGACGAACAGGGGCAGCAGGGGAAACTTTCCCTCCGGGTCCAGGTAAACCAGCGGGTTGATAATGGCGTGGGCCAACCCCCACTCCCAGCCCTTCAGGGCGCTGGAAGAGGCCATGTCGAACCCGTCCCGGATCAGGTAATTCCGCAGGTCCCTGGAAAACTCCTGCGGACACTGAAAGGTAAATTTGGTTTCGGGGTCAGCCTCCCACAGATTGGTGCGGGCCGCCGGCCGCTGGAAGGGATATCCGTCCACTTCCCCTCCTGTGTACAGGCAGAAGGGAGGCAGATTGTCCTGAAGAAAGTTTTCGGCCTGGTCGTCGCCAATGACCAGCAGGACGTCCGGCTCCCATTCATGCAGCCGTTCCCGCATCACCTTGAAGGACTCAACCACTTTCTTGTGGTCGCTGATGTCCTGGCTCAGGCCGTTGTCGTCGCCCAGTTCCTCCAGCAGCTTTGCCGGAGGCTCGTAGTTGGGCACCCGGGCCATTACCCGCTCGCGGCCCTTGGCCCATACCTCGGGAGGAGTCAGGATTATGGGCCCGTGGGAACATCCGATACCCAGCAATTCCGCCATTTTGTCCTCCTTATTGGGCTCAGCCTTGGGCACTGCATTTCAATGTCAAGATGCAATTCGTCATTCCTGCGAAGGCAGGAATCCAGGAACTCTCCGCCGCATTGCATTTGACCTTTTGCAGCCATTCTGGATTCCGGCTCAAGGCCGGAATGACGGTTGGAAGCGTAACACCCTAAGGCAAGCCATCACTTCAAATCGCTCCACCACTAGCCTACAATCCCCTCATCAATCAGCGCCTTGATGGCCCCGTCAAAGGCTTCCAGGCTCTCGTCTATGTCGGCCTCGGTGTGGACACCGGACAGCACCCCGCTGGTGCGGGACATGAGGTCCACGCCCCTTACCTGAAGCGCCTGCCGGAAGGCCGTCTGGATCTCCGGCGGAGCGTTCTTGAGGGTGTTGGCGTCCAGGCCCTCGATGGACCGGTCCCCGAAATAGACGTGGAAGGTGGAGGACTCCCCGTAAACTGCCGCCGGTATCTCGTGCCGATCAATGATGCGGCGCAGGCCGACTCTCAACCGCTCCGCCATGTTGTTGGCCTGGGCCTGCATCTGGCCGGTGGCGGCGATGCGCAGGGCGGCGTTGCCGGTGGCGGCGCAGTAGGGGTTGGCATTAAAGGTACCGCCGTGCAGCACCCGCTGGTAGCGGTCGTGCTGCCGGTCCCCGGTCTGGACCATGACCTGCATGATCTCGTCCCGTCCGGCCACCGCGCCTCCGGGCAGTCCACCGGTAAGGATCTTGGCCAGGGTACACAGGTCGGGCTCGATTCCCAGCCATTCCTGCAGCCCGCCCGGGCTCCAGCGGAATCCGGTGATGACTTCGTCCAGGATCATTACAACCCCGTATTTTCGGGTCAGTTCCCTCACGCCTTCAACGAAACCCTCCTGGCGGGGCACCGTGCCGTAGGACGCTCCCGATCCCTCGGTTATCACACCGGCGATGTCGCTGTTGTTGGCCAGCGTCTCTTCCAGGACGTTCAGGTCCGTCGGCAGAACGATAACCGAGTCCACCGCTCCCTGAGGTATGCCAATAGAAGCCGGAGCATCGAATGGCGGCAGGTTTCCCGGCATTACGTAGTCATGCCAGCCGTGATAATGGGACTCCCACCGGATGATTTTCTCCTTGCCGGTGTAGGCGCGGGCAATGCGCATGGCCAGCATGGTGGACTCGGCCCCCGAGGCGACAAACCGCACCTTGTCGGCGCAGGGAATCAGGTTGCAGACTCTCTCGCCCCACTCCAGCATAGACTCCACTGGCGCGCCAAAGTGCGAGCCTATGGGAGCGGCCTGGGTCAACGCCTCGACCACCTCCGGATGGGCGTGGCCCAACAGCAAAGAGGCGGAACCCAGCCCGAAATCCACGTACTCGTTCCCGTCCACGTCCCACTTGCGGGGTCCCTGGCCTCGGGCAATGGTAATGGGGAACGGGGCGGCCACGTAACCGTCATGGCCCGCGCCACCCGAGGGGAACAGTTCTGTGAACCTGGGGTACAACTCCGCCGAGCGGGGATTCTTCCTGATGTACTCGTCCCTGATGGTATTTGGCATGGTATCTGGCATGGCCTCCTCCTTTGGGCCGGACCCCTCGGGTCGGCGTTGAAATTGGGGAGTCTGTAATCTGTCGTTGGCAATACCTGGGAATGTCCTAAATTTACCCTAAATCGGGTCCCACTGCCACCGCAGCAAACTGGAATACAGGGCAATCGCGCTTTAGTAGGCCGTCATGCTGAGCGCAGCCGGAGCATCCATGGAAAATCTGAACAAGTCCCTTCCATCTTTGTGGGGGCAGGTTAGAATGGGGGTGGGACTCCCCACCGTAGGGGCGATTCGCGAATCGCCCCTACCTTAACGCAAAGAGTTCCTCCCAGTGCAGGGACAACGGTGACTTATTCAGAGGTTTCCTATAACGGGATGGCCCTGCAAGTATCCCCTCTTCAATTGACGGATTTATTGCTGCCAGTGTAGATTTGAGCCGTCAGATAGTTCAGAGAGTTCAACCCTTTAAGAAAACGGACCGGTTGCTATTTTGCAAAAAGGAAGGCCAGCTATGGTTGAAGCGGATGCGCGAATTTTGCTGGACTGGGATGCGCTGGAGGTTGGCGAGACCTTCGAAACCTATGAGTACGTCCTTACCCAGGAGATGATAGACACTTATCGCCAGGGGGTTATGGACCCGGAGGCCAGCTTCCCGACCATTTCCCACAAGGTGGACGTCAAGCAGTACAACGCCAGGTACCGGGATGCAGGATCGGTCAACGCCCGATGTGCCTTCCACTGCTACAACCCTCCCGTGCCCGGAAAGAAGATACGGGTCCGGGCCTGGATCGCCGACAAGTACCTGCGGCGGGGCAAGAACTACATCGTCACTGAGGCCGTCTCCGTGGACGAGGATGGCCGGTTGATTGACCGGGTTATTACCCACGAACTAAAGCAGCCGACAGAGGTGGGCAAGAAATGGGGAGGCTGAACCGACACTACGCCATTGGAGACGAGGTCACTCCTCTCGTTAAGGATATGACCCAGGAGGCCATTAACCTGTTTGAAGGCAGCTCAGGCGAATCTGGCCCTTCCCAGTTTACGGACGAGGAAACGGCCCGGGAAACCCTGGGCACGGAGGGGACGGTGGCTTCGGGCCGCATGTCCCTGTCCTTCTCCATCGAGATGCTGCGCAGGTATTTCGGCAGCGACGTGTTCAACCACGCCGGCACCGTTGACCTGAGATTCCTCCGTCCGGTACGGCCCGGGGATACCATCACCTTCACCGGCAAGGTTATTGGACTGGACCGGGAGGCCAACGGCAGCCGCGTCTCCGTGGAAATAAAGGCCGAAAACCAGCGGGGCGATACCACCGCCGTTGGCCAGGGAAGCGCCGTAGTCCCCAACGCCTACCTGCCCCAGGACGAATAGATAAACGGCGGCTGAGGTGGGATGCCCTGCCCTGGGCGGGCCCCATGCCCGGGCGTAGAATCCGCCGTGGATCTCGCCCAGCAGGCTGTGGGCCGTCCTAAGATGCACTATACAAGGGATGGAGAAGAGCTATGAGCGAACTGGATGACCGCTACGAACTTGGACGCGAAACCCGCCGTATGTTTGGCGGCGGGCAGATTACCGGCGGGTCGGCGCCGGGCGCCTGGGAGATCGCGCCCGACCTGGAGAGAATTCTTGGTGAAGCCCTGTTCGGCACCATCTGGAGGCGACCCGCCCTGACGCCGGTGCAGCGCGAGATGATTACCCTGTCGTGCCTCATAGTCACCAACCGGGAAGTGCAGCTGAAAAGGCACCTGGGCAATGCGCTGAACATAGGCCTGACGCCCGAGCAGGTTGTGGAGTTGATTATCCACGACACCTGGTATAGCGGTGCTCCTGCCGGAATCCAGGCCCTGTCGCTGTGCAAGCAGGTCTTTGAAGAGCGGGGAATTGACTTCACGCCGGCCCGCATACACGATGGCAGCGAAGATCCGGAAAGCCTGTTCCAGCGGGGTGACGAATACCGCCGCAACTACATGGGCGCCGGCGCTACGTCACGGGGGCGGCGCCCCCCCCCCCCGGCCGCGCCGGCCGAGCGGGTAGTGAACCACCTCGCGAGCGGGGGGGGGTGTCAGGGGGGAGAAGG
>VXOH01000004.1:0-3445 GCA_009840135.1 Chloroflexota bacterium
CCCCCCTTCCTTTACGCGTGGTGGGCTGGTTGTTGTTTATAAGACACCGGTGGTTGGCGGAGAAGCTGGACAACAGGGAAGACCTGGTCGACCCGGCGGCGGAAGCCAACAACGGTGATGGCGTTGATGACTGGGTATGGGATGACGATGCCCGGGAGCAAATTGAAGACGACGACCGACGCCGGGATGATAGGGGTGAAGGGCCGGGCTGGAACCTTCTCCCTGACTTGGGCGCTATATCCCCCCCGGCTCCACCATCCAGCCCCGAAGGGGCAGATGCGTCTGACGTTTCGATATGCCTGGAAGACGACGAAGCCTGGAGAGAATACCTGCTCTTACGGTCCATAATGGAGGACGATGGTCTGGGGACCGATGGACAGGGGTAGCTCTCGTGGGAGCCTTTCCCCCACCATGTCACTTTTCCGACGACAGGTTGGGGGCGGGTTTGAAACCCGCCCCCAAGTTGAGGCCGAAAGGATTTTACCAGGTAGCCCACCGGTAAACATTCCTGGGTATTCGTGGATCAACTACCCCCCAATTTGGGCCAGGATTTCGCCCAGGCGCTGCTGCTGTTCCTGGAGGTTGCGGAGGCGGTCTTCTTCGGTTTCCACCACGTCGGGACGGGCCTTGGCGCGGAAGTTGGGGTTGTTGACCAGCTTTTCCTTGCGCTCCAGTTCCCGCTGGGTGTTGGCCAGTTCTTCCTGTAGCCTGTCCTGCTCGGCGGACAAGTCCACCACGCCTTCCAGGGGCAGGCGCACCACCAGGGGATTTACCACCAGGGTGACCCCCCGGGTCTGTTCGGCGGCATCGGGAGCGCCGGCAGTGATGCTCAGGGGTTCGATGCGAGACAGGGTGCGGATGACCTCGGCCTCCTCCTCCAGGGCGCCGCGCAGCCCGTTGGCCTCCACCTGGGCCGGGAGCCGCTGGTTGGCGGGGATGCGTAGCTGGGCCCGGGTGTTGCGGACGGCGCGGATGGTCTGCATTACCAGGGAGATTTCGTCCTCGGCCTGCCGGTCGTGGCGGGGGGCGTCGGCCTGCGGGTAATCGGCGATCATGATGGAAGCGGGCAATTCGCCCTCGGCAGGCAGACGGGATACCAGGCTTTGCCAGATTTCCTCGGTTACGAAGGGCATGAAGGGATGCAGGAGCCGCAGGGTCCGCTCCAGGACGTGGGCCAGTACGGGCCGGGGCGACGGGCCATCGCCGCCCTCCGCAATGGAACGCATGCGTACCTTGGCCATTTCGATGTACCAGTCGCAGAACTCGTTCCAGATGAAGTCATAGAGGGTCTGCTGGGCCTCCCCCAGTTCAAAGGTGGCCAGGGAGTTGTTGACGTCGGCGGTAACCCGGTCCAGCAGGCTGACTATCCAGCGGTCTTCCCGGTGCTCCAGGTGAGGCAGGGTTCGCCAGCCGGCCAGGTCGTCCTGTCCCTGCGATTGTTCGTCAAAAGAGGTAATGACAAAGCGGGCGGCGTTCCAGACCTTGTTCGCAAAGTTGCGGGCGGCCTCCAGCTTGCCCTCGGTGATGCGCAGATCGTTGCCCGGAGCGGTTCCGGTGGACAGGGCGAAACGCAGTGCGTCGGTGCCGTAGCGGTCTATCAAGTCCAGGGGGTCCATGGTGTTGCCCCGGGTCTTGCTCATCTTGTCGCCGTTGGCGTCCCGGATGAGGCCGTGGAGATACACGGTGCGGAAGGGAATGTCCCCGGTATTTTCGATCCCCATCATGATCATGCGGGCTACCCAGAAGAAGAGGATGTCGTAGCCCGTCTCCATGACCGCGCCCGGGTAAAAGTAGTTGAAATCGTCGGTGTCGTCGGGCCAGCCCAGGGTGGAATGAGGCCAGAGACCGGAACTGAACCAGGTGTCGAGCACATCCTCGTCCTGCCTCAATCCCGCGAAATTGCAAACAGGACAGGCATCGGGGGTATCCACCGACGCGATTATCTGGCCACACTGGTCGCAGTACCATACCGGGATGCGGTGCCCCCACCAGAGTTGGCGGCTGATGCACCAGTCGCGGATGTTCTCCAGCCAGTTGAGGTAAACCCGGGAGAACCGGTCGGGGACGATGCTGATGTCTCCGTCGGCAACCGCGGCGTGGGCGCGGCAGGCAATGCTGCCAGGTTCCTGGTGACTTCCGACCTTGAGGAACCACTGCAGGCTTATCAGGGGTTCGACCACCGCATCGCAGCGCTGGCAGTGACCCACCGAGTGGCGGTAGTCCTCCACCTTCTCCAGCAGGCCCAGGCCGTCAAGTTCCTCGGCCACGGCCTGGCGGGTATCAAACCGCTCCCGCCCCTCGTACTTGCCGGCCAGGTCGGTCATGTTTCCGTCGAAGCCGATAACGTTGATGATTTCCAGGCCGTGCCTTTCGCCAATTTCGAAGTCGGTGACGTCGTGGCCCGGGGTAACCTTCAGGGCGCCGGTGCCAAACTCCATCTCGATGGCCTCGTCTCCCACGATGGGGATGGGCCGGTCCATGATAGGCAGCATGGCCTGCTGGCCCACAAAGGCGGCGTAGCGCGGGTCTTCGGGATGCACCGCCACGCCGGTATCGCCCAGCATGGACTCGGGACGGGTGGTGGCTACGGTGACGTAGCCCCGATTTTCACCCTCACCTTTACCCTCTCCCTGGGAGAGAGGGGCAGCGGCGTCGGCCAGGGGATAGCGGATGTAATAAAGCTTGCCGTCCTGCTCCTGGTACTCCACCTCCAGGTCGGACAGGGCCGTGGCGCAGCGGGGGCACCAGTTAATGATGCGCTCGTGGCGGTAGATGAGACCCTTGTTGTAAAGGTTGACGAAGGTGGTGCGTACCGCTTTAGCAGGGCCCGGGTCCAGGGTAAAACGCAGGCGGGTCCAGTCGCAGGATGTACCCAAGCGTTTGTGCTGTTCGTCAATGGTGTTGCCGTAGCGGCCCACCCATTCCCAGATGCGCTCCTGAAACTTCTCGCGACCCAGTTCGTGGCGGTTGGTGCCTTCCTCGGCCAGCAGACGCTCCACGACCCACTGGGTGGCGATGCCGGCGTGGTCCTTGCCGGGGAGCCACAGGGTGTCGTCGCCCAGCATACGATGCCAGCGCGTCAAAGCGTCCTCGACGGTGGCGGTCAGGGCGTGGCCCAGGTGCAGTTCGCCGGTGACGTTGGGCGGGGGCATGATGATGACGAAAGGCTCGCGACCTTCCCGTATCTGGGGGGTGAAGTAGCCGGCATCCTGCCAGTTCTGGTAGATGCGCTGCTCCACGGAGGCGGGGTCATAAGCACGGGGTATTTCTGCAGGGGCGCTGGAGGTCATTAGAACTCTCCCTGGTTGCGCTGGTTTACAGCGGGGATAATTGAATCCGTTACCAGTTAGCCTTGTTTCGTAATTTGGTAACGAAAATATACCATTGCGGCGGTAGGGGCGTCTATTGGGGGGAGGGGGCCCAATGAGAAACCAGGGGAATATAC
>VXOH01000004.1:3455-14052 GCA_009840135.1 Chloroflexota bacterium
CGTGTGTTGCCCGATTTATCCGCGGATATATATCATCCCCTTCCCTGTTCGCATTTATCCTAAATTTCCAAACAAAAAAATCCCTTGGGGGCTGTCGGGGCGTCTATTGGGGGGAGGGGACCCAATGATAAACTATGTCCAGCATTTGAGAAATGCGACCCAGGCCAGACCTACCTTGAGACATCCGAGCGGGAGCAGAAGAAATGTACCGCAGCTTCAGCATTAAGAACTTCCGGTGCTTTGACGAGCTAACCGTAGAAGGCATGGGCCGGATAAACCTGATTGCGGGCAAGAACAACGTGGGGAAAACGGCGTTACTGGAGGCGCTGTGGGTGCATAGTGGTGAAGTCAATCCCAATTTGGCAGTTAGGGTAGAAGCCTTCAGAGGTTTGGAACAACAAACTTTAGAACATTTCCTCGAGAGCCTGTTCAAGGGGTTCGACCGCAACTTGGCAATTGAAATCTCCAGCACAGGGGATTGGGAAGAATCTCCCTTCTACCAAAAGATCTACTTTCAGGACAGGTCATCTTTTGAGATACCCTTGACTGAGTTAGAAAATGACCAATTAGCTCTGTTCCAGAATTCCTCAATTGGAATTCGCACTAGCCATGTGGTTGTGATGGAATACTCTGATGGCCTTGGTCAGACAACAGTAACCAAAGGCCGGCTTGTGGCCCGTCACATGGGTCCTGTCCAAGACGTTGGACTAGAGGTAGCCTACGAAACGGGTCAACCTTTGCAGGACCTAGCGACATCTATTTTCCTCGCCTCAAGAAGAGCATCGGTCGGACTGGAAGACGTAAACCGTTACAGTGAGCTCGAAGTTAACGGAGAAGCGGAGGGAGTGCTTGAAATCTTGCAGACCGTAGAACCAGAGTTAAGAAGGATTACGGTAGTTTCTGCCAGGCAAGCTCCCAGCATCTATGCGGATGTAGGGGCAGGGAGGCTTATTCCCATACAACTTATGGGCGACGGCATGTCTCGCATTCTTTCCTTAGCGTTAGCAATAGCTAGCGCTCCCGAAGGTACTGTTCTGGTAGACGAAATCGAAAACGGCATTCACCACTCAGTCATGGAGAAGGTGTGGAAGGCCATAGGCGCTTTTGCCCGTAGCTATGACGTGCAGTTGTTTGCCACTACCCACAGCTACGAGTGCATCGGCGCGGCGTACAGGGCTTTTGAGGCTGACGAGGAGGATGAACTTCGGCTTTTCCGTATACAGCGCAATACAGACGGGCAGTACAAGGCGGTTACGTATGACCGGGAGCGTCTTGGTGGAGTGCTGGAACTCCGGATGGAGTTCATTTAATGACGCAAGAACGGACCCCTGTCAGGAGTTACCAGAACCAACTACTTGTAGAGGGCAGGGATGAAGAGCTCTTTTTTGGCGCCCTCTTGAGAGAATTGGGAATAAGCGATGTTCAAATACAGAACTGCAGGGGAAAAGATAATCTTTCTATAGTCTTGTTGGAGATCGCTCAGGACCCAGATATCCATTTGATCAATTCCATTGCAATAGTCCGCGACGCAGACCTAAGCGCGAACGGAGCATTTCAGAGTGTTCAGTCCGCATTGAGACGCGCCAATTTGGCGGTACCCACCCGTATGCTACAGCAAACTACAGGCAACCCCAGCATATCCGCCTTTATCATGCCCGACAACGCTAGCAACGGCGCCCTGGAGCAACTGTGCCTTTCTGCCCTGGACGGCGACCCCGCCATGATCTGCGTGGAGGATTTCCTGAGATGTGTTAATGGCCAGGTTGCCGCTCCACCAAGAGACCAGCAAAAAGCCCGCATCCACGCCTTTCTGGCATCACGAGAAGACCCGGAACTAAGGCTGGGCGAAGCAGCACAACGGGGTTACATTCCCTGGAACCACTGGGCCTTTGGACCCTTGGCCCAGTTCCTCAGAAACCTATAGCTGACCTCGTATTCCCCACCATCATCCAGATCCTCTCCCTGCGTCACCCCTTCCTCTGCGGCTCTTTGCTGCCTTTCGGCCCAGTTCTGGACCCAGCGTCGGTATTCGTCCAGGGCCGGCGGGGCTATGTAGAAGACTTCCATTTCGGTGGGGAACTGGACCTGGTGACGCTCGTTTATGAGGAGGAGGCCGGTTTCGTCGGCCTGGAGGGTATCCTGTATTCGCTGGGCGATGTGCTCATAGCGGCCGCGGTTGGTCTCGGCGTACCACTCCTGGATGCGCGCGGCTACCCGGTCGCTGGTGAAGGGAATCATCAGGCAGCGTTGCAGGTCAATGGTCTCGGTGATGAGTTCTATGCTCTCGGTGGCCTCCAGGGTGGCGCCGGCCTGGCACCGGACCTGGACCATGGCGTAGGCGTGGGCATCGGCCATTTGCAGGTAGGCCAGTCCCTCTTCGCCACCTTCCACCAGGCTTTCGTGGTAGATATGATGCATGCCGCCCAAACCCACGGCCAGCGCGTCAACCTGGGTGCGGGCCTGCTCCCAGTATCGCTGGTATATGGCCAAGCCGTCGGAGGCCTCGGAATTGGCTTCCGGAGGAGCGTACATGAGGGGCAGGAGCAACAGGCGCCGCTTCCCCTGGAATTGCTCCGCCGGCGGTCGTTCCACCTGTCCCAGGGGATGGGCGGAAGGCTGGGGTTCCGGCTCGTCCGCGGGCGCTTCCTTATCTTCGGCTGAATCTTCCAATTCCGGAGAGTCGTTCCGCGCCGGCGATTCTTCCACGTCTTCCCGGGACATGGCTACATTCCGAAGGCTTTCTTGTAGCTGAGGCTGATGCGCCGCTTCGCCGGGTCAATGTCCAGGATCATTACCCGCACCTGCTGGTTGACATAGACGCACTCACTGGGGTTTTTGACCTGGCGGGGGGAAAGTTCAGAGATGTGAACCAGCCCCTCAACCCAGTCCTCCAGCCGGACGAAGGCCCCGAAATCGGCCAGGCGGGTCACCGTGCCGTCCACTATGTCGCCGACGTTGTAACGTTCCGGCACCGACTCCCAGGGTTCGGGAAGGGTGCGCTTGTGGCTGAGGCTGATACGCTTGGTTTCCTGGTCCACCTTGAGAATCTGAACATCCAGCTCCTGGCCTACGCTCACCACCTCCTCGGGCCCCTTGATGCGGGTCCAGGAAAGCTCGGAGATATGGACCAGTCCCTCGGCCTTGCCCAAGCTTACAAAGGCGCCGAAGCCGCGGACAGACGTTACCCTTCCGGTTACGCGAGTCCCTTCTTCCAGTTCGGCGATAAACAGGTCACGCTCTTCTTCCTGCTTCTTCTGCCAGATGGCGCGCTCGGAAAGGACCAGACGCTCCCGTGCCTGGTCAATCTCAAGGATGTGGAAGGGATATTCCTGCCCCATGCGCTCGGCGATTACCTGCTCGCGGCTGTCGCTGGGAACGGGAGCCAACTGGGAAAAGGGCACGAAACCGCGGATACCCTGAAAATTGACCACCACGCCGCCCCGGTTCTGGTCAACCATGCGGGCGGTGACGACGGAACCATCCCGGGAGTGCTGCAACAGTTCCAGCCAGCCCTGCTCTTCCTTGGCTTGGTCGAAGGAGAGAAGGGCCATATCACCGGGGCCGCGACCTCCCTTGACCGTCACCATTACCCGGTTTCCGACCTTAATCTGCTCTCTTTCATCTTGATCCAGAGACCTCATTTCCTGGGGTGGGACTATGCCTTCGGTTTTCAGGCCGATGCTGACCACGATACCGTCGTCGTCCACCCGCACTACTTCACCTTCTACGATCTCACCTCGCTGGTACCGGCGGGGCGCCAGGTCCTGCTCGGACAGGTCTGCCATAGTTGCCATTTCGTCGTTGTCATTGTTGGTGTTTACCATGCTTGGGGTTTCTCCTGCCACGGTTGGAGGGCCCTCGCCCATTGGCGATGTCACCCACGCAAAAGATTTTATCAACCTATATCCAACCAAGCCCAGCAGATTTTAGACGGGAAGGGCGGGGTTTTCAATATGTTTCGGGAAGAGTGTTAGAAGGTTATCCATGAAGAACTGCGGAGAAGGAAGGGAGAACGGAGAAATGGTGCCCCCTCCGGCGGGTTAACCCTCCGTTTCCTCGCCTGAAAGCGGACCCGGTATCTCTTCCAGGCGGGACAAGTACCGGATGCCTTTGCGAGTGTCGCTGGCTACCCGGGCCGGGTCCCAGAGATTGAAGCGTCGCTTGGATAGCCAGTATGTAAATTCCTTGAAATCGGCCAGGCTCAAGTGGGAATGCCTGGCCATGCCGGTTTCTTTACGGTATTCATTCAGCAATTCGGAGCGGGACTTGCCGTAAAGGTGGCTGAAAGCCTCTTCCACCATTTCCTCGTGGTCGGGGTAGCAGCGAGCCTTTTCCCGCTTGCGAACATCGTCCTCCACCGCCTGCTGCAGGGCTTCTTCGACCACCACGCCGTACCAGTAATTGAGGTAGGCCCGGTGCTTGTTGGCGCCCATCCACTGCTTGAACTCGTCGGGGGTAACGTCGTCGGGCAGGGAGCCGGAAAAGAGCAATCGCTCCAGGTCAATGTCAGGAATGAAATCCTCTATCTCGGGGCACAGCCGTTCGGCCAGGGTCAGCCAGTCCAGGGACTCGCCGGCAATAAGGTACTGGTAGGTACGGTCCTGGTGGACTTCCTGGGGCAATGTCCAGAGACTTACGGCCTCCAGCAGCGCGCGGGACCAGGGCACGCCGGCGCGAACCGCAGCCCGCAAGTGCATGACGGCATCAGGGGCCGTCTCGGCCAGCACGCCCACCGCAGCGCCGTCGGAACGAAGGGTCACGGAGTCGGCGCCCGTGCTGGGACCATCACCTGAAGCCTCACCGGAAAATCCACCGGGCGAACCCTCATGCCAGGGATGGTAGGTCATGGGGTTGCCAGCGGGTTGGCAAAGTTGGTGGCGTCAGGCACATCGGTGCGGGATTCGAAGATTTCCATGCGGTGGGGCTTGGGAGTGCGGATGTAGGCGAGGAATTGATCCAGCGGCAGGGTGTTCAGGATGTGGCGGGACTCGCACCAGGCGCGGCGGGCAATGGCGACACCGAACCGGCGCTGGCCCAGGCTGGTGAAGTGATGCGAATCGGTGTTGATGGCCAGGGGCACGCCCAGTTCGCGAGCCCGGTGGGCATGGGTGTCCTTGAGGTCCATGCGCTCCGGGGCGGAGTTGATTTCCATGGCCGTGCCCGTTTCCCGGGCGGCCCGCAGCAGGGCCTCGATGTCGAATGCCACGGGAGAACGGTGGCTCAGCAGGCGGGTGGAGGCGTGGCCGATGATAGTGACTGAGGGATGCTCCATGGCCCGCATGATTCGCGCGGTCATGGTGTCGCTATCCTGGCCCATGGCCGAATGGACCGATGCCACCACCACGTCCAGTTCCGCCAGCAATTCATCGGGATAGTCCAGGGCGCCATCGGCGCGGATATCCACCTCGGAGCCGCAGAGAATGGTTATGGGGTACTGGGCCTGGAGGTCGCGCAGGACACCGATCTGTTCAACCAGCCGATCGTTGGAGAGGCCGTTGGCGATGCCCCGCCCCGAGGAGTGGTCGGTGAGGGCCATGTACTGGTAACCCTGCTCCACCGCCGCTTCGATCATTCGCTCAATGGGGTCACGCCCGTCGCTCCATTCACTGTGCAGGTGCAGGTCGCCCTTCAAATCGGCTTCCGTTACCAGGCTGGGCAGGGCGCCGGCCTGCGCCGCGTCAATCTCGTTAAGGCCGATACGAAGCTCGGGTACGATGTAGGGCAGACCCAGGTACTCGTAGAAGGACTCTTCGTCCGGGAAACGGGCCACGTCGCCGGTGGCAAGGGTGGTTATCCCGTACTCGTTCAGGGACAGTCCCTTGCGGTTGGCGAAGTCGCGCAGACGGATATTGTGCTGCTGGCTGCCGGAGAAGTACTGAAGCATGGCGCCGAAGGAGTAGGCCTCGCCCAGGCGCAGGTCCACCTGGATACCTTCCTCGAGAATGACGCTGGTCTTTTTGGGCCCGTGGACCAATACCTCCTGCACCGAAGGCAGATCCACCAGAACATCGCCCACGGCGGCCTGGCATTCCTCCGGGGCAACGCCCACCAGGTCAATATCGCCAATGGTCTCTTCCCAGCGACGCAGACTGCCGGCGGGGTAAAGCTGCTCCACATAGGGGCATTCGCCCCGAAGGATGGCAACGACATCTTCAGCTACCGCCAGGGCCTGGCCGATGGGAGTGCGCCCGTCCTTGGTGCGCATGGACTGGATGTGGCGGAGAATGTTGTCGGCGGTGCGCTGGCCCATGCGGGGCAATGCAGCCAGGGCGCCGTCGTGAATAGCCTTTTCGATGCCTTCGACGGTGCTGATGCCCAGTTCCTGGGTTATAAGCATGGCGGTCTTGGAGCCGATGCCCGGGATGGACATGAGGGTGAGAACGCCGTCGGGAAGATCGCCGACAAGTTCGTCGTAGGCCCGGATGCGCCCGGTTTCCAAGTACTCCTGGGTCTTTTCGCTGATGGCCTTGCCAATGCCCGGAACCTTCTTCAGGTCCATTTCGTCCCGCACGGCCTGCTCCAGGGAGAAGGAGAGATGGCTGATGGTGCGGGCGGCCCGCTGGTAGGCGCGAATCTTGAACACGGTATCGCCCTTCATCTCCAGAAGGGTGGCCATGCTTTCAAAAATCTCGGCTATTTCTTCGTTGGTTACGGGCATGGGGCTCTCGGTCAATTACTTCCTTGGGAACAGTTTATCACAGGGGCGGCGATGCTTTTTTCCGTTGCATAATCCATTGATATGTAACGAAATAAGAAAAGGGCGGACTCAAACCCCGCCCTTTTTCCGAGACAGTTCATTGAGTTCGGCCCTGCGGCCTACCCGCCGCCGGTCCGTCCGCCGTACAGGTCCAGGACCAGCCGGCTCATCAGGGAGGAGAGGAAACCCACGCCGCTGATGGTGTCGGCATAGCTCATCCGGGTGGGGCCGATGACGCAAATGGTGCCGCTGGCCTGCTGGGGTATGCCGTACTGGCAAAGAATCACACCAAAGGGGCGCAGGTGCTCGTCGGAGTTCTCCCCGCCGATATAAACGGCTATGTCGTCACCGTCGGGCTGCTCGGAGAGTACGCTGCCAAGAAGGACCTGCTCTTCCAGTAGCTCCACCAACTCCCTGGCCTGGCTGCCCTGGGACATTTCCGGCTGGTTCAACAACCAGCGCAGCCCGTCCACATAGTGTTCGGGGGTGGAGTAGGTGTCGGCTTCCCGCAGCAGGGATACGGCGCTCTGCCGGACCCGCTCCTCCAGCGGGCCCAGTTCGGGGCCTGGCACACCCGGGGGAGCCGCCTCGATTTCGGCGCGGTTGCGGCCGCTGAAACGGTCGTTGAGAAGGTTTGCCACCTGGGTCAGAGCGTCCTGGTCGGTGGGCTCTCCCAGGGTCAATAGGCGGCGAAGCAGTCGGGCTTCCTGCAGCACTATAATCAGCAGGGCCGAAAACTCGTCCAGGTAAACCAGCTGGATGTGTTTCAGACGGGGCGAACGGGCCCTGGGCACCGTAACTATGGCCATGTTGGTGGCGATGCGGGACAGGATCAGGGCGCAACGCCGGCTCAACTCGGCCAGGTCAGCGTCGGCCCGGTCAAAGTGCTGTTGAATCTGCCGCTGGACACTGTCGGGCAGCTCAGGGACTTCTTCCAGGGTCTCCACATAGTAACGGTAACCCCGGTCGGAAGGCACGGCGCCTGCCGACACATGGGGCCTGGAGATGTAACCCTCCTCGGTAAGCAGGGACATGGCGTTGCGGACGGTGGCCGAGCTGACCTTGGTGGGGGAAAGCCGGGCAATCTCGTCCGAAGCCACGGGGTTGGCGGTACTGATGTACTCGTTTACCAGTATGTTTAATACGCTGCCAGCGCGCTGGGTAAGCATGGCGTTTCCAAAGAACTGAGCGAGTATTGCCGCGACAACATACGGTGTCGCCTGGTCCAGGGCATTCTTATGGGAAAGACTATCCAGAAAGACTACCCGGAAATGGCCATGGGGCCACCAAATGGTGGCCTTTCAGTGGAAGTTAGCACGGCCCGAAAAACGCTGTCAAGCGTTGACCCTCATGGGGCAGCATATTTATACTGCCGTTTAGTTTTCGCCTCGCCATTGAACCCGACACGGAGCGCTCATGCAGCTACGAAAAAAGGCGGCAGAGGTACCCGAGGGCAGAAATGGTCGGGTCGTTCCATTGTTGGCTGGTACAACCATAGCTGCCGCATTATTAGTCACCCTGCCCCTGACAGCGCTGGCGCAGAGGGAACCTCCCATGGCCGTGCTGGCGCAAGGCGAACCTCCCCACGTCCTCATAGGGACGGTCCTGGTGAACGATGCGGTCCCGCCCATTGGCACTGAGGTTGCGGCCTATGGAGGTACTGTCAGGCTTGGTGCAGCTTTCACCAGGGCGGGAGGAAAATTCACGCTTTATGCCACGCGCACCAGCGGAGTTGTAACCTTTACGGTTGGGGGACTCCCCAGCGCAGAAACGGTGCCCCAGTGGGTTTCCGGAGAAAGAACCAGGGGCTTGACACTCACGGTTGCCGGTCAAGTTCCGATGTGTGGGCCCACAGGCTTACAAAATGGAGATGCTACCGGAATTGCGGGCAATCAGGCCAACGAACTGCCCCACGTGTTCATTGGACAGGCAACACTGGACGGACGGCACGTCGTTACAGGTACGGAAATCACCGCCTGGGATGGAACCACCCTTATAGGACAGGCCAGCGCCGCAAAAGACGGGCAATACACCATCCGGGTGGGCCGGGCCAGCGGACCGGTCGAATTCCGCATCGGGGGCCTGACCACCGGCCAGACCTTTTCTCCGTGGACCTCAGGTGAAATAACATCCCAGTTTGCCCTGACCGCCACGGGAGCCATCCACTGCCTTAGCGGAACCGTTCCTGTGTCGGCCTTGATGAACGCCTACGGCAGCAAGCTGGTCAGAATATTCTCCTTCGACGACACTGCCAAGCAATGGCTCTTCTACGACTCCACGGTGGCGGAATTCAGCGACCTCACCCACATGATACCGGGCAGGCCATACTATATCCTTATCAAGGAAAACTTTGAGGCCCGCCTGAACGGCGCCTCAAGGAAACTGACCTGCCTTGGTGGTAATTGCTGGAACGTGGTTGTCTGGTAAGATGATATCCCAAATATTTTTCCTTAGATTAGTAGAGTGGTGACCATTGAACGCTAACGCGCAACGAAGCTGGCCGGTGCTGGCCGACGCGGTAATACCGGTAAGCGAAGGAACCAAACGACTGGCCAGGGACGTGGCCCTGATTATCGGCGGGTGCCTTTTTACCGCCTTGCTGGCCCAGGTGAAGATTCCCCTGGGGTTTACGCCGGTACCCATAACCGGCCAGACCTTCGCCGTGCTGCTGGTGGGAGCCTCCCTGGGAAGCTGGCGGGGAGGCAGCGCCATGCTGCTTTACCTGGTGGCCGGTAGCTGGCTGCCCTTTTATGCCGGCGGGGCTTCGGGTTTCGCCTGGAGCATCGCGTCGGGCGGATACATCGTGGGATTCATTCCCGCAGCCTTCGCGGTGGGATGGCTTTCGGAACGCGGCTGGGACCGCAAACCCCGGATTCTGCTGGCCATGCTGGCGGGCAACGTGATTCTGTACGTGCCCGGCCTGCTGTGGCTGTCCACCTTCGCTCCGGCGGAAACCCGCTGGGCCACCACATTGGAGTGGGGCTTTTACCCGTTTATCATAGGAGATGCAATCAAGCTGGTAGCGGCATCCCTGCTGCTGCCGGGCGCATGGGAAGTAGTGAATTTAGTGAGGGGGCGCAATCAATAGATTATGGAAATTACCTGGATGGGCCATGCCTGTTTCCGACTCCGTTCCGACGACCTGGCGGTGGTAACCGATCCGTTCCCCGGCTCCATTGGCCTCAGGCCCGAGACCCGACCCGCCACTGTGGTGACAGTAAGCAATACCCACCCCAACCACAGCAACCGGCTGGAGGTGGGAGGATCGCCCAAGGTTTTCGACTCCCCGGGGGAGTACGAGTTTTCGGGCATTTCGGCGCGGGGGGTGATGACCACGCTGAAGGAAGAACAGCCCCAGCAGGAGCGCAACGTCGCATATTCCATCGTGATGGACAATGTCAACGTCTGCCACCTGGGCGACATTTCTTCCCCGCTGACCACCCGCCAGGCCGAGGAACTGCAGCCGGTGGACGTGCTGCTGGCGCCGGCCGGCGGGGGCTGTACGCTGGACCTGGAACGGATACTGCAAATAATGCAGGACCTGGACCCGAAGATCGTGATCCCCATGCACTACCAGATTCCCGGCTGCAACGAGCAACTGGGCAGCCTGGACGCTTTCCTGCAGCTGATGGGTGTCAGCGAAGTGCAGCCACGGCGGAGCCTGACGGTTACCACGGGCAACCTGCCGCCCAACATGCAGGTTACGATTCTCGAACCCCGGGCGAGGGTTGCCGCCTAGAACCTGACTGGGGAGCGTTTCCGAACCCCTTTAACTCTAAAGCGGTATGAAAAGAACGGTAGGGGCGCCCCGCCGGGGGCCGGTGTCTTTTAAACAAATAACCCAGCCCACCCAAATAAGCGGGTTTTTATAGGGGGTGGGGGGTAGATTTAAAAAAATAA
>VXOH01000097.1 GCA_009840135.1 Chloroflexota bacterium
CCCCCCCCCAACCCTTGCCGCCAGCGGGGTCGCCCGGATTAACTGCCCAAAGCCCGTCGTCCCCGCGCTGCCCCGCCCCCTTCGGGGTCGGGGCAACTGTTTTCTTCCAGCCAAGCCCCCCAGAGGATTGCCCGCACTAATGGCTTCCACTCCTTCTGCTTTGTCAATCCTGAAGTCCCACTTTGGTTACGACCGGTTTCGGCCGCTACAGGAAGAGATAATTGACCAGGTCCTGGGCGGCGGCGACGCTCTGGCCCTTATGCCGACCGGCGGCGGCAAGTCCCTGTGCTACCAGCTTCCCGCCATGTGCCTGCCCGGCCTGACCCTGGTGATTTCCCCGCTCATAGCCCTGATGAAAGACCAGGTGGATGCCCTCAACGCCAATGGCATCAGCGCACGTTATGTCAATAGCACCATGACGGCATCGGAGATCGAGCAGGTCCAGGCCGAGGCTGGCCGAGGCCAGGTCAAAATACTTTACGCCGCCCCCGAACGGCTGGCCATTGGGAGCTTCAGGCGTTTCCTGAATGCCATTGACCTGAGCCTGATTGCCATTGACGAGGCCCACTGCATTTCCGAATGGGGCCACGAGTTCCGCCCTGATTACCGGAACCTCAGGCAGTTGAGGGCTGAATTCCCCCAGGTTCCGGCAATAGCATTGACGGCCACCGCCACCGGGCAGGTCAGAGAGGACATTATCGAGCAGCTCGGCTTGAGGCGGGGCAGGGTATTTCTTTCCAGCTTCAACCGGGAGAACCTCAGCTACTCGGTAGAAGTCAAGGAGGGCTACTGGTCAAAGCTCCTTCCCCTGCTTAAGGCGCACCGGGGCGAGTCGGCAATTATCTATTGCCTGTCCCGTCGCGAAACCGAGGAGATGGTTGAAGACCTGAACGACCGGGGCTTTTCGGCCCTGCCCTACCATGCCGGCCTGGAATCCGACGTCCGCCGCCGAAACCAGGAAGACTTTATCCGGGACAGGACCCCCATCATCGTGGCTACCATCGCCTTTGGCATGGGCATTGACAAGCCCGACATTCGGCTGGTTGTTCACCACAGTTTGCCCAAATCGCTGGAAGGCTATTACCAGGAAACGGGCCGTGCCGGTCGTGACGGCCTGCCCAGCGAATGTGTCCTCTTCTATTCCTACGCCGACCGTGCCCGGCAGGAATATTTCATAGACCAGCTTGAGGACCCGGGGGAGCAAGCCAACGCCCGCCAAAAGTTGAGCCGGATGATCGAGTATGCCGAGCTACCCGTGTGTCGCCGCAAGACGGTCTTGGGTTACTTCGGCGAGTCCTGGCAGGTGGACAATTGTGGCGGCTGCGACGTTTGCCTGTCAACCGAATCGGAGTTCGACGCCACCGAACTCGCCCAGAAAATCCTGTCGGCGGTCATCAGAACGGGCGAACGCTTCGGCGCCATGCACGTGATTAAAGTGCTCCGGGGCAGCCGGGAAAAGCGCGTCCTGGAACTGGGCCATGACCGCCTCAGCGTTTATGGTCTGGTTACGAATATGAGCGATTCCGAACTCCGCGAGGTCGTCGCCCACCTTCGTGCCCGGGGTCTGCTGGAGCGCAAGGAAAGTGAATTTGCCGTGCTTTCCGTCTCCGAAGCCGGTCGCCGATTTCTCAGGGACCGGGAGAGCCTGGCCTTGCCCGCCCTGAAAAACGCGACCGCCAGCCAGCCCGGTCGCAAGTCCAGGCCGGGCAACTCGCCCGTAGAGGACTTTGATCGGGCATTGTTTGAAGAACTGCGTCTCTTGAGGCGGACCCTGGCGGATTCCCAGGAATTGCCGGCTTACGTTGTGTTCGGGGATACGTCGCTGCGGCAGATGGCTGCTCTCATGCCCCAGAGTATGGATTCCTTCGCCATGATTCCGGGTGTGGGCCGGGCAAAACTGGAGGAATACGGCGAGTCCTTCGTGGCGGCAATCAGCGCGTACGCCAAGCCCAAGAATTTGCCCGACCGATCCCCTGAACTCTCTGAGAAGAGAATCACCCGGGAGCCCGGCGAGGCGAGACCCGCCCTGGCAGAGGGGGGAGCCCGCCGCGGTACCACCTACCGGCAGACCCGGGAAATGCTCGACCGGGGCATGACCATATCCCAGATAGCGGAAGCAAGAAACCTGGCATCTAACACGGTTATCGGGCACGTGGAGCGGTTGGCCGCCCAGCATGAGCCGCTAAACCTGGAACACCTGCTGCCGGATCAGGTTCGGCTGGCGCAAATCAAAGAGGCTTTCGACACTTGCGGTTACGACTTCCTCAAGCCGGCTTGGGAGTACCTGGGTTCCGCATTTACCTACGATGAGCTTCGCCTGGCCCGAATCTTCCTGCGCCAGGAAGCGTCAACGGACTAACGACCGAAGACCCTCTAGTACTCAGTCAAGGCAGGAATAGGGGGTTGCACGATGTTCTGTTCGTGGTGAGCTTGTCAAACCACAGTTCGGTGGCCCTTCGACAGGCTCAGGGCGAACGGGTCTCTCCCTGTGAATACAAGCTTGACTGAGCACTAGAGTTGCAAGCAATCTGAAATCATGGGTTGAGGACCAACCGTCGTCGCAGAGCAGGCCTGCATTGATGACCCTTCCCACATTGTTAGCCCCATGTGCCCGTGTTAAGATATTCCCAGCCTTTCATTATTCGGATTTTTGATTTGGAAACCTTTCCCCGCTCCCTTGGCCCCGGGTTCTGGCTGGTACTGACCCTGGTCGCAGTTTTGACCGCAGTCCTCACCCTGGCAGCGGATCCTTTGTTCGCCAACGGGCGCGCCACCCTCATATCCACCCAGGAACAGGGCCCTTACCGGTTCGAAGTCTCCATCCTGCCCAGCCGGGCCGTCGTGAACAATACCCACCTGAGCCTGCGCCTCCTTTCGCTGGATTCGGAGGAAACTGTCACCGAGGCGGCAGTGCGGGTATCCGCAGAGGGACCACAGAGTTTCAACGAATTTGGCCCCATTATCGCCGACAATGATATCCTTCCCCAGTTCTTCGAAACCACCTTGCCCTTCGACGCCCCCGGCTTGTGGCAGGTCAGTATCAGTGTGGCCACCGAACTGGGCGAGGAAACTGTTCTTGTCCCCATGGACGTTCGGGAATCTCGCCCCATCAACCTGATCCTGGTGGCAGCCATTGTGGTAGCCATCATTGCCGTAAGCATCTGGACCTTCGACCGTATTCGAGCGGGAGTACGGGCCAGGCGGGCGCGGGCCTGACGTAATTTCTCCTGGGGGGTCCAGTGTCTTTAATTTGCCGGAAACATTCCTCCTTCTTGACGGGCGCGGTTGAGAAGGGGTTGAAATTGGCAGCCAGGGGATGGAGATTTAGCTCCCGCCCGCTAAAATGGGGGCGGGTTTCATCAATCTGCTAATCGCCTTTTCCTGCTCCTTGATGGCCCAGCTACCTTGAATCCGACCATGGAAGGGTCCAACCGGTCTTAACTTTCGTATTAGGATATGGCAGATGCAACCGCAACGGAATCAGGTGTAGGGGAATCGGGTGAGTAGAGACCATCCCCTAACGGGTCATCGTCGATGGGTATAGCCAGCGTGATGTCCACGTTGTTATCCCGGTCGATGACCACCTGCTCCACTACCATCTGAAGAATCTCCCTGCGCTGCTCATCGGTCAGGTCGTCAAGGCCCTTGCCGACTTCCCTGGCCCAGGCAAGGACCGCGTCCATCAAGAGCCGCTTCTCGGCTCCGCTCGCCTCCTGAGCACGGTAGTAGTCCAGCTTCGCCCTGGCGCTCTCCAGCCGCTCGGTGATGTACCTGCGCTGGTGGTCCAGTTGGGCTTCTGTGATCTTGCCCGACACGAACAGCCTGATGGCCCGGTCCTCCTCCGTCTGGATGCTCCGCACATCCCGCTCGGCCTGGGCCATTTCCTCCTCAAACCCGCCGTTCTCCTGGGTATCGAGGGTGTCGATACCCGCTACGATGAGGCCGGGATTCTGGAGTACCCGACTCACCTCGCTCCATACCGGCTCCTCCAGTCGCTCCGCGCGAATGTAGTGACGCGCCCGGCATTTCAGGCGGAGACTGTGCATTCCGTTGCACCGGTAGTACCTGCGGGGGGTGGGCAGGTCGTAGCGGTACTTCTTGCCGCCCCGAACGTTCGTGGTGCTCCACGTGGACTTGGCGTGGAAGCTGTGACCGCACTCGCCGCACCTGAGCAGGTGCTGCAACAGGTAAGTCTCCTTCGTGTTCCTCCTGGCCTTTCTGCTCCGCTGCTTCTTCAAGGTCTGCGCCCGCTCCCAGGTCTCGTCGTCGATGATCTGGGGGACCGGCACCTCAATCCAGGTGTCCTCCGGCTGTTGGTAGACCTTGACGCCCTCTTCGGTGGAGATGACGCGTTCCTTGCCGTAAATCCACGTTCCCGTGTAGGTCTCGTTCCTCAGAACGTAGTGGATGTAGGACTGACGCCAGAGCATCTTCCCGGTCTGGGTGGGAATTCCATCGTCGGTCAGCCTCACGGCGATGGAGGGGGAGCCCATCCCCTCGTGAACGTACATGTTGAAAATGCGCCGCACCACCTCGGCCTGCTCTTCGACCACCACCGGCCTGCCGTCGTCTCCGATGCGATAGCCGTAGGGGAGCTTGCCGGTGGGCACCCGTCCCTGCTTGGCCGTGCCGCGCTTGCCCAGGGTGGCGCGCTCCCGGAAGTTGTCCAGCTCGATCTTGCCGATGGCGGCCATGAGTCCGAAGGTCTTCATGTCGATGGCGTCCATGACGGACTCCAGCCGGACCTGGTGGGCCTCGACCACCTCCATGAGGGCGGCAGCGGTGTACATTCCCCGGCTGAGGCGGTCCGACTTCCAGCAGACGATGACGTCGAAGCGTCCCTGCTTGGCGTCGGCCAGGATTCGCTGGAACTCGGGACGCTTCTTGGACCAGCCCCGGCCTACCTCTTGGTAGCGGGCAGTGATGGTGAGACCCTTTTCCTCGCAGTAGGCTTCCATCTCGCTGATCTGCTCGGAGATGGAGGTCTTGTCCTCCCCGTCCTGGCTCTTGTCGGACACGCGGGCGTAGATGGCCGCCCGGTTGCCGTATTGCTGTCCCTGTGGTTGCTTTGCTGCCTCTCTTGCCATAACTGCCTCCTTAAGTTTACGCCGCATAAACCAAAAAGACCCGCCCCTGCCGGGAACGGGTCTGCAAGTAGTACAATACCACCGCATCACCTGTCGTCAGCAGGTGGCGCCACGGCCCGGGGTGTTGTCAGCACCGCCGGGCCAACCTGTAGGGCTGATGATACCCGAAGAGCGGGGCGGCGTCAAAAGGGCTGTTGGTCGCCGTTGTGCCTCCTGCCTTTCTCGCTGTTGTCCTGTCTCACTGTTCATTCGCTTCCTCGTATTCATTCCTGGGGGAGTGGATTTCCGCCGGTTTGGCCCCGTCGGCGGTGGCGTACCTGACCAGCACGGTGAAGAGGGCTCGGAGCCGGTCCTGGGCGTCGGGGTTGGGCTTGGACCGAATCCGCACGTTGCCCAGGACCATCACGTCCCGGCTGGAGTGGTTGGGTCTGTTCGGGTTCCTGGTGTTTGGCAAAGCGTCCTCCGGCGGTCCCGGCAGGCCGGTTGCAATCCTTCTGAAAGGTCAGCCCTGCCGTTGGGTTTCGGGGGCGTTCTACGGGAGAAGGCAACGCGGAAACACCAGCCATAGAACGCCCGTTCAAAGACCAGTGTGAACGCTCGTAGCTTCTGCGGAAACCGCCTATAGGGTGGTTCATCCGTGAACCACTCGACGCGGCTCAGAGGAGATACGAGGGTGAAAGGAAAAGGAGCGGGCCGGAGCGAACCCCCCATGATTAACGACATTAGGGAATGCGAAATGGCAAGAGTAGTTGACGCAGAACACCCCGAAGGGCTAATCGCGGTGCAGGGCCCGGGCCCTGGGCAGCAGGTGAGCCAGACCCAATTCCTCGGCCAGGTCCTGGAGGGCCAGCAGGTAGCGGGCGCTGGGCTGGACGCCGTTCAGCCACCGCCGGATGGTGAGGGGGCTGGTGCCCAGGCGGCGGGCCAGCTCGCTCCAGGACAGTCCGCTGGCCTCCTTGAACCGCTCCAGGCACTGGGGGAAATCGTCGGGGAACTCGTAGAGTCCGCGCTCGTGGGGCAGCTTCTGGCGGGACATGGCGCTACGGCCTCCCCAGGGACGCCAGGAAGCCGTCGCCCATGATCAGGTCCAGGCCGCCGGGCACTGCCCCGGCCAGGCGGACGATGGAGAGCATGGCCCCGCCGCAGGGTTCGGTGCCGTCGTTCCAGCGTTGGGCCTGCTTGCGGTCCACCCCCAGGGCGTCGGCGAAGCCGTTGCGGGTGAGGCCGGTGGCCCGCCTCAGGCGTTCCAGGCGCTGCACGAAGTCCTCGGGCAGCACGCCGGAACCGTAGCGGAAGGGGCGGCCGACGACGACGGCTTTCGGATGCCGGAATATATCCGGGCTGGCGCTACTCTTGTTCTGCGGGACGCTCGATGACGAACAACTCATAAAAATCCTCCACTTCCAAGACCCGCTGCATCCGGCGGCGAAGGCTGCCTGACGTGGCGCGTTCCCCGTTGACCAGCCGGGACAGGTGGCTGCGGCTGATGCCCAACTCGTCGGCCAGCCAGTTCTGGGAACGGTGCAGCAGGGCTAGGCGGTCCCAGAGAGCCTGGGGCCTGAGCCTCACCACGGTGCGCTGTCGGCGTGTCATTGCGGAATTGCCGGCCCTGGTGTAATCTAAGCACGGTTAGACCGTGTTTAGAATGATTGTAGGCAGCCGCCATCCCGCCTGTCAAGAGAAATGGGAACTGATGTGCTATTATTGTTCCCGGATTGGCTCAAGTCAGACCAGCCCCGGGAGAGAAACCGCTCATGCCTGAAGCCAGGGAGTACCAGTGGAAGAACATCGGAGACCGGATCAGGGAGGCCCGCATCAAGCTGGGCTTGACCCAGGCCCAGCTTGGCAGGCAGGTGGGGGTCAGCTCCCAGACCGTCTGGTCCTGGGAGGCGGGACGGGTCAAGCCCAGGCACGAGCACCTGGAGGAGCTGGCCTTCCGGTTGGAGGTCAGCCCCGCCTGGATCCTCGGACGGGACGTCCTGGAAGCCGAATTGCTCAAGGAGGCCAGCGTGTCCTTCTACGATGCCATCCGGGGCCTGCCCCTGGAGGACGTCGAGACCATCCACAACTTCATCAACTTCGTGCGCCAGGAACGGCGGCGCCGGACGGAGGCGGGAGAATGACCCGGGCACAGCGAAGGGGAGCCGCCCTGCGGCGCAAGCTGGGCCTGAGCGGGCGGGTGGACGCTGAGGAGGTGGCCAACATCATGGGGTACCGGGTGGAACGGCTGCCCTTGGTGAAACAGAAGGAAATAGAGGTGGACGGAATCATCTGCGTCGCCGACTCTCTGGGACCCGAGGACAGCCGCTGGTACATCGCCCACTCCCTGGGGCACAAGGTGATGCACCCGGGCAACCAGCTGTGGGTTTACAGGAACACCCTGCTGGGTTACCGTCACGAGCGGGAGGCCCAGGACTTCGCCCACACCCTGCTCACCGACGCCGGGGAGGCCGTGAGGGAGGGCCTCACCCGCTCGCTGGAGGTGGCGGACTACTTCGGGGTGCCCGAGGAGTTCCTGCGGCTCCAGGCGCCGCTGGACATCCATGGGGTCTATGGAGCCGCTGAGTAATAACTTCGTTACCGTTCCAGTCCCAAAATCTGAACTCCGCACCACAGGAAACCAGCGACAATCAGGCAGATCATGCCTATTGTAATTGGGTTGGTTGTCGGTAGGCAGTCAACGCCGTTTTGCTAACGTGCTACTTCCTCGCGCGAGGAGAAGCTGATGTATTCCTTTATCTGGAAAGCAGGATTATGGGGGGCAAGAGCTCGCTATTCCGAGACATAGGCAACCAAAACGGTTTCCATTTACAATCGATTGAAGAGTTTCAGCGGACCAGTTTATAAGCGGCTATAAGGGGATATAGGTTAGGGGTCTATGATGCAGCGTTCGTTGAACGAGTCCTGGGCTCTCCATTCACCGGCTTGGGGGTAGTCCTCTCCCCATACTATGACGGAGAAGTTAGATTCCCATAGACGGGCTTCCTCGGCTCTACTCAGTTGCTTTTCTTCCGCTTCATGGGGGCCCACGCCGTCCGGAAAAGCGATCATGTTGACCACTTCTTCCTGAGCGCAGGTCATAACAGTGCTGGGAACGTCACCGGCGGGAATGGGTAAGGGCGGCGGTGTGCTTGAGATACCGTCGTGCCAACCGCTGCCGTCCTTCCATTCAAAATCGCCTTTACGTTCATGCTGGAGCTGATTCCCGAATCCCTCATAGGCGTATAGGAATTCCCTCTCTGGGACACGTAGCCCGCCAGTATGGGCGCCACAAGCCAATAGTAAGGCAAGCAGGACCAACACGACCAGTGGAAGAATAAGCTGAGGGCAGTTGCCAATGATCAGCTTTCCTCCCCAGAAGGCAATTCCAGGTTGCATCTCGTACCGCTCTTGCACAACTGCGCCTAATTCAACTATCCACTTGGTCAGGAACCTGGAACAACAGGGACAGTTGAGTCATCATTCGATGGTCCGAAACGAGCGCACCACCTTAAGCGTCTCCTCCAGCTCCAGATGGCTCCTTACGGCCCAAAAAATCCTCTTGCCGTCGTGTGTAGTTTCCCATTCCACGGCCACCAGTGGGCCTTGATCTCCCAGGTCGGCCTGTCTTACTTCGGCTTCAAAGCCGCCCAGGTCTACCATTTCTCCGGTTACATATTCTCCGACATAGACCTTGGTGGAGGGGAACGTGCCTTCCGCCAAAAACTGCTTAACGTGGATATTCTTGTAGCCGCGGGGCGTATATTTCCGCAGGGCAAAACGCACTCCCTTTACTTCGTTTCCATAGTGTCGGCTATCAAGGAAACTGACGTGAGGGTCCATCTCGTAGCCGTCCGGGATGTAACTGGGAGCTTGAATGGGGAAGGGAACGTAAGATTGAGCTTCGGCGATGGTTGGGTCCCTGGGAGGCGTAGGGGCCGGCTCACCCGAGCATGAGAGCAAGCTAACCGAAATCAAAATTGCCGTAACAGTGGATGCAAAAGCCGGAAAGCTAATCAATGGACTTTGCTACCTCCTCCGTGGCCTTGTCGATGGCAGCCCTAGCTCGGGCGCAGCGGTCGATATGGCCCTCCCCCACGCGGGCCCCGAAACCTGTCGGGCAGAAGCAGCAGCCGTCCGGGCCGATCTGGCCCAAGCCTTCCAGCGCTCCTAACAGGTCTGAAATCACGGAACTGGTCTCGCCAGGCTGGCCTTCCAGTAACTTTCTCAGGGCCCTCAGCTCCAGCAGTATCTGCTCCTGCAAGACCAGCGTCGCCATGTCCGACCTGAAGACGGTGCCGTCCCGCCTTCGCACCAGCTCGTTAGCATTGGGGCCCGGAATCTCAGAGCCGTCGGACAACTCCACCGCCTCCAATAGCAGGGCATCCCGTTCATTCTCCGATGGCCTTAAACGCAGTCTCATAAGTTCAGATCTCTTCTTGGTCCTTCGACTCCTGTGAACAGAATTGAAACAGCCGGGGTCAGGGTGGAGCAGGAAACGTAATCCACCCAATGAATCGGAGGAAATCTCTATTTGCCATGTTCCTTAAGGTCGGAAGCGGCGTGAACCAAACGATATCACCCTCCCTGTACGCCGTCTGTGTTCCCATTCCCAGCAAGCCCCATTTCTGGCCCTTGGGCTTTGCGCTGTAAATCAGTGCTATTGCCTTAGTTCAATTCGGGTTGGCAATCAATCCCGGGGCTTCAAACTCAGGGTAGGTCAGCCGCATCCCAATCACTACCGCGCACTGCTCAAGGCGCTGATTGCGGCCGTCCGGAGGGAGGCACCGCAACCCTGAGGGCTGGCCGTTCCACCACTCTGCGTACTCGGCACCGACGTACTTGCCGTTACGCCGGGAGAAGAATCACCCACAGACACCGAAACGCCCGACCCCGGGAGCTTCGAGCGCATCCTTAAGGAAAGCCATTTATTCATCGCAAAATGGTTGACCAAGCCGAGGACTTTGCTGCGGTAAGGACGTAGGATGACCACGAAGATCGCCGCTTGAGCCTCGTTTTAGTTCGACTCGAAATCAGCAATCTCCTGCTCGCAGTAGGGACTTATCATAGTCGGCAGTCGCAGGTTGGTTATCGATAGCGGGCGGTGGGGTTGCAAACCGTTCTGACCTCTGTTAATCGAATGGGCTTTGTCCCAGTCTAATTTACCCTTCATCGTCAACCCATTCGACATTCTTTGGAATCAACGCGTGAGTCTGTCCTTATACTCCTACGTGAATCAGCACGTACTTTACAAAGGTTCCCACTTTTTCAGCGACCGGCCCGTTATTTGAGCCTAGGAGCACATCGGTTTTGGCTCTCACTTGATCCCCAGGGCGGAACCCCTGATGCATCCTTGCCAAAATCCCCTTTCCAATCCGGTTAAGGCTCGCCGCTAATGGTTTGCCCAATAGTTCCAGACCCTGTGGACTTCCTCGACCCAATACGATGCACGGGCAGTATCATCGGTGCTGTCTGCATACTTTCCCAATGTCTTTGCCTGTTCAAAAAAACCATTCCCAGGTATCCTAAAGTCCCGGCGCACTACCAAGGCGCTCAATATCGGCCTTCCTTCACGGTTTTCCAGAGCATCTATTGAATCCAGAATTCTATGAAATTCATGGGACCTCCCTGATAGCTCAATTAACTCTGCCAATTCCCCATAGAAGGCCGTTCCTTTGGACCTGGCTGTACTCTTGAGTGCGTCGTAAACGATCTGGAAAGCGTGTTCCTTGTCTATTTCAGTCTGTTCTTCCATGACATCGTACTCCTCTTCCACTTTCTCAAGAGGCTGTTTGTCCTACCTAGTGATACGTTGGCAAATGGTCAAATGGTATCGGGTCGGAACTGAGAGCCCTTACTTTGTCCACCAGATCAGCGGCCATCACGAGAACATCGCCCTCTTCGGCCCAAGCCTTAGTAAACTGACAACTGGCTACGTGCAGAGCTGCGCCTCGCCCATCTGGTCAAGCCGCTCGGCCTTATTCTTCTCCCCACACTTGTTGCACTTTACGCCATACAGGACTGACATTGGACATTTCACTGTCCCATGTTTCCTTGGATTGCCCGCTCCGCTTCCCCTCTTGTAAAGGATTTCCCTGACCTGCTGTCCCGCCATTTGCCGTCTGCTGGTTCCATCTTCCCATAGGATGCAGTGACGATGCCCAGGTAGTAGTTATCGGGCGTGTAGCCCCTCGGTACGGGTCTGCCGGGTCCTGTGTCGAACTTGGGGTCCTTCAGATTCTCCAGGAAGAGCAGGACTTTCTCCCCAGTCGTGTATGTGGGAGCCGAGTTATCATTCCGAACGCTCTGGTTCTCCCTGGCCGAAACTATGCCAGTCTCCACCAGAACGGCGATTTCTGCCGGGAACGTACCCTTGGGATACAGGGCATCCTCGACCGCGAGCCTAAAGTCCTTGTACTGGTAATAGAATTTAGGCCGAGGTTCGTTGCCCCCATGCTCGAGTTTTGTACCCAACTCTTCATCCAGGGTACCGATGACCACCGCGTCAGACTCTGCCACCATCTCCTTCAGACTCAAGCTTGGCAGATGGCCGTGGACGGTGATGACCGAATTGGCGCCCTTTGCCTCAGTCTGAGATGGCGCGGGAGATTCCGGCTTGCCACAGGCCGCAGCCAAGATCAAGGTGAGCACAACTAAAGCAGGTAATAGCTGGTGGGGGGATACGGCCTTCACTTCCCATCTCCCCGCTGGCCATCTACGAACCCGGCGTCCACCAAATCATCCCTGAGACACCGGATTGCCTGAAGAATGATGAGACCAACGATGACGACTACGCCCGAAGGAACGAGAAGGAAGACCGCAATGATGCCAAGTCCAAAAAGGTCCATGCTATGCTCTCCCGGCATGTTCATGTTGAAAGCTACCGCTGCTCCGGATGGTCTCCCCTCTGGAGTTGGGCCCGCCTCAGCTCGATAGCGTCCTCCAGCAACTTTGACCCCCACCGCTCCAGCACGTCTATGTCGCCCCGCGTAATCGGGTCCGAGACCTTGACCTTGTTCTCGGCGCGGCTCAGTTCCATACGCTCTTCCCCGGTCGGCCCCCGCTTCCGGGTGACCCACCAGATGCCGAGTATGACGAGGACGAGTGCGGCGGCTACGACCAGGACCATGTGAAGCCTCCGAGGGCGCAATCAACGAAGGGGCTTTGCCTCTATGATAGAAAGATCCACGCAATCAACCCTCGCCTTCCGAATTTGAAGCAGCCCAGCGTCCGAATCCCATTCTGAGCTTTCTGATACGAACGGCAGATTGAGGTCACAGTCTTCGGGGCGCAGTCGCGGGTCGCTCAGTTCGAAATCCACCTCGACCGCAGCCCCGTTCTCGGATTCTTGGGTGCGGCCTAAGGGAGTGCCATCGGCCCAAAAGACGGGCGCGGTTTGCTCGCCCACGGCCCCAGGGGCGATTACATTGCCCTGGTGGTCCGGCACTCCCAGCATATCCAGAGTGAAACCCATCAGTATCCGTTTGCCTCCTGCCAGCGGGCTATGTAGGTCTCCCTGACGTCGCCCAGGAATCCCAAGACCCCGTCCAGCGTCGCCGAGTGGTCCTCACTTTCCAGCACGATGATCTCGGCCTCGGCCAGCACCGCTTCTTCGAACTGGTACCGGAGGGGCGGCTCCCCGTCGTAGTACCGAGTCCCTACCTCTTTGCCCAAACCCTCATAGAGCTTCTCGGTCGCCATTGAGCGGGCCACCAGTGCGGGGTATATGTTTTCAAAGTAGTGGTCTGCCCCGACCGACTCAATCCATACCTGATTGTACTCGCTCCACTCGCCGCGTTCGTAAAGGTCGCGCGCCCACTCTATGTTCTCCTCCAGTTCTTCCTCGGTCGCTTCGTACCCGAGTTCCACGGCCTTTTGATACAGGACGTGGTCCTCTATCAGGCCTGACAAGGCGACGTTATCATCACCCCACTTGAGGCCCAGGTTGTGTAGGGCTTCCAAGAAGTCGGTGGACTTCTCCGTTTCCTCTCCCATTTCCTGAAACTCTCCGGATGCTATCTGCTCCATTAGTTGAAGATGCTCCACTTTACTTTGTTGAAGGTGCATCAGTTCTTCCTGCAATTCCCCCAGAGTAATCGACACCCCTCCGGCGGTGGCAACCACCGTGTCGGCCTCGCTGGAGGCGGATGCGGAAGCCTGCCCGCCCCGGTCCTCGTATGACCAGAAGTTGCCGGCGCCAGCTGCCACACCGCCGGTGGCCAGGGCGGCGACCATGAACAGCATAAGCTCCCGTAGAACCAAGAGGGAAAAGCCTGCTCCCATGATCCAAGTTCCCAGCCTGATTCGTTTGCCGATGTTCACGCGGAGGATGGAGTCCATCGGCCCCAAAACCTTTAGCGCCGCCCTGGTCAGCATGAAGAACCCCACCAACAACAGCGCGTAACCTGCGAGCCCGATTGCGCTGGGCAGGACCCATGTAATCACTTGGTCAAATGCAAAAGTCATTAGCATCGGTGGCGGGTCCAGGCAACCCTATCCCTTGACCTTATGGGCACCTCAGGCCAGGCGGTCGTCTGACCGTTGCGGCCCTGTGATACGGACCGCGAGCGGGGAGAGCGTCGAATTGCTTGGTCTGGCTTGCCCCTACTTGCTCATATCCCAAATAGGGTCGTTGACCGTTGACTTCACTAGAGCAATGGAAGCACGGCAGTCCTCTTTTCGGTCGTACCCCTGTGCTTATGTGGCAACGAGGTCATGAGTGGCTGATCAGAGCTGCCAATACCAGAGAAAATCCAGCTCTCGGAACACTTTATAGTGCGTGGGGAACCAGTCGGCGCCTATGCGTTGACCTTCGGGCAAGGAACTATCGGGGATGCCATTCTGGACATGTACTAATTCCCACTCGGTCATGTCAAAGTCGTCGGGTATCTCCCAGGGCAATCGCATTATGAATGGTATAGTCAGGGAGTAAGGAAAAGGTGGGTT
>VXOH01000178.1 GCA_009840135.1 Chloroflexota bacterium
GATGTTGCCACCGTCACCGAACACTCAAATACCCCGCAAAACTAAACAGAACCGACCAGGGAATATCCGAGCATATTCGTTCCGACAACAGCCCTTAATTCACTGCTTGGGCGATCAGGGAATGGCTGGGAGGAGTGGGAGCCCGGATCCTGTACATCGAGCCCAGTTCTCCGTGGGAGAACGGGTACGTGGAGAGCTTCAACGGCAAGCTGAGGGATGAACTGTTGGACCGGGAGGTGTTCTACACTTTGCTGGGGGTGCAGGTGCTGACCGAGCACTACCGGCAGACTTACAATCGGATCAGGCCCCACAGCTTCCCGGGTTACAAGCCGCCAGCGCCGGAGACCTTCCAACCCGTAAATCTTGTCCCGGAACTGGTGGCACTGACATAGAGGGTGGTACTTCCATTGGGGTCAGGTCACAGGGGCGATTTGGCCTCTGACCGGTCATAGGAGCGCCGCAGCGTCTTGCCGTCCATGGCCAGCACACCCTCCCTCGCAGCCTTGGGCGAACTGGCCCATGAACCCCATAAAACACCTCTGAAGTGCCTCAGGATTCAACAGGCGGAACACCGTGGAGAAGGTGTCCGTGGCTGGGAATGCCGTTCCTGTGCGGCAGGAAGGACTCCAGAAACTCCCGCTTGGACTGGCCGAAGAGGGCCAAGTCGGCGCGCGTTTCCCCGCCGCAGAGGATGGTTCACAGGGAGATTACCATGATGTCGTGCAGCGAATGGCGCTCCGAATTCCCCGGTCTGGGAGCCGCCAAGGGCCCCAGTTCCTCAGTCGTAATCCCCATCACCACTCCCTCTCCTCACAACTCAGCTCCAAACCACTGCTCCCCTCCCCACACCACTGCTCTAACACCTCCTGAACCACTGCCCCTCAAATCCGATGGCCCTGGGACCCTCCCCAAGGATGGTTGACAGGTTTATAGACTATCGCCTCCTCGGTTAGGCTTAGTCTAGAAGAATCTCCTGCTGAAAGTTGGCTTTAAGGAACGTTCCAAACAAGGCATGATTTAATCGGTTCTCCAGAGACTTTTTCAGGTCATCGCATACAAACAACGCCGCATCACGCGGCACGTGACAACACCCGACGTCTGAACTTATGGCAAACGATCGATAAGTAAACTACTCAAAACGCCCCCTGCCACTAACCTCTAGCGGGGCTGCCAGCCGCCTTCTTCTACTTCCGACAAGAAGTCCAGCGCGGTGCGGTTGAAGAGGTCCGGTTCCTCCAGGTTGATAGCGTGGCCACTGCGGGGAAAGACAACCAGGCCGCAGCGGGGGATGTTCCGCTTCATGAATACGGCGGGGTTGACGCAGGGGTCGTCTTCGTCGCCGATCATGACGAGGGTGGGGACCTGGAGTTGGCGCATCCCTTCGACGAGGTCGTAGACGGGAGGACGGGTCATCTGTATGCCCCGGTAAGTGAGGGCGGAGCCGAGGGCGGAGTGGGAGGCCAGGCCATCGTAAAACACCTGAAAGCCCTTGGGGTCCTTGCGGAGAAGCTGGGTGCGGGTGGGGCCGTGCCCGTAGTCCCGAGCCATGGGCTCCATGCCCTGGGTCATCAGGACCTCGGTCATGCGGGCGCCGTCTGAGCGGAACTGTTCCGGGTTGTCGCTGCCGGAGCCGCAGGCGGCAACGATGAGGGAGCGGGCCATTTCCGGGTGGCGCAGGCCGAAGTTCAGGGCCACGTTGCCGCCCATGGACAATCCGCCAATGTGGGCCTGGGGAATGTTCAGGTGGATCATGAGGAGGCGGAGGTCCTCGATGGCCTGGTCCTGGGAGTAGGCGGCGGGGTCTTCGGGGACGTCGGAGGGCGGGTAGCCCCGGGCGGCGTAGGTGATGACCCGGTAGCGGCGAGAGAAGAAGCTGACCTGCGGGTCCCAACTGTCGTAGTTGCCGCCGAACTCGTGACTCCAGATGAGGGGAAACCCGTTTCCGTGCTCCTCGTAGTAAAGATGTACCCCGCAGGCTTCAAACGTGGACATGACCGTCTCCCCTGTTGAATGTGATGCTGCCGTCAGGGCAGGATGAGAATGACCGCTGAAAACGGGGGACAATTCCAGCTCTTACGGGTCAGAGAGGCCGAAACGCCTGACAAAACCGGACACTTGAGGACATTCGAGGGTGGTACAGGGAGCAATTCTGTCCGGTTTTGTCACTCCCCCGTTTGCCACAAAGATCGAATGCTGAGGACCGCGGGCGTGGGAAATTCATACCGTTCCGGCGCCTGTGAAAAATTTCCGTGGTACTTAGTCGCAAAGTGTCGCTTTGAGCCGGCAAGCCGGAGGGTTACGGGAAGTTCCTCACAGGTGTTTCCTGTATAGGTATGGTAACAGGCAAGGGGCCAAGTTGGAAAGGGAGCAAATCAGCCTGTCCCAGAAGGGAGGCCGAGGGTTAGGGGAACTGGTAGGGCTGCCAGGATTCTCCAAAGGCTCTGACCCTTTGGAGAGGGCTAGACCGGTTGGTGGAGTTTCGCCGACAGGGATGCGGTTCAGGAAGTTGGTTGAGTCTGCGGTTTGCCGGGAGGGGAGGTGAATGCACGGCGCCGCCATGCCTTCCAGAGAGCGCAGGTTGAAGCCCGTGGCCAGTAAGCCCGCTCGGCTGCCACCTTCATCAAGCCCGCCAACAGGAACCCCTGCACCCTCAGTTGCTCTCTGGTGATTCCAGATACCTGCTCCACCAATTGCTGTCTTCGCTGGTGTACCTCTTTGACCCGGTTGGTGGCCATCCAGTCACGGTGCCGTCGCAGGAGAACGCCAAGGGTCCCATGATGACGGTCCGGTCCATCCTCACAGCCTTGGTGCACACTTGGTAGGCCGGGCACGCATGGCAAACGGTCCTGGAAGACGTTCCAGCAAAGCCGGTACCTGGACCTGGAAAAAGACTTGAACCGAGGAGGTGACCAATCGGACAACACTACCCAACAGCTCTCCGCTGTAAGATAATTCACGTGTGTCAGATGCGATCTTGATTTTTACGTCCGATTGTCAAGAATTGCTTCAACTTTGGGGTCAAGAATCTTCTGAATTTCTTTCAGCAACTCCGATTGGTCGTAGTGTACCGGTCGCTTGGCCGACCCCTTTCCCCGGCTTGGCCATCTTTGCTGCAGGGTTTTCGCCAGTATGGCGTACTGGGGAATCCTGTAGATGATTTCCAGTTCGACTTGGTCCCGTTCCGAGAAATAAAGGGCCAGTGCTTCCCTGAATTTTCTGCTCCTCAGCGCTTCGCGGGACCAGATCTGCTTGGCGTTGTGAAGCCCTTCTCCGAAGGCCCATCTCGCCTGTTCAAGCTCCTGCTCCTGCAGCCAGATTCCCAAGCCGAAGATGTCATCTTCAATTCTCTTGGGTTCCGCCTCACGCTCAGGTATGAGGCCTTTCCAGGAGGATCCCCTGTCCCTTGTGCCGTCGTGCCGTACTCCTACTCTGCACTTCCGTGCCATGGCACGGCAGAGGTCGGCTCGTTCCCCGGACTCAAGGTTGGCGGAGTCAAGGATATTGGATTCCGCTATCGCCCGGCCGATGGCCCACCGCTTGGCGAACATGTTGTGACGGGGGTTCGGGTCCTGCTTGCTGAGGAGCGCCTGGGCTGTGTCCAGGATTTCGTCTGTCTTGGCGTCCAACTCCTCGGCCTGGGGCCGGCACCCTTGCGCCTCCAGTCCCGGCTGGCCCATCCTCCTGATTGTGCTGGTCAGATTGCCCTGCTCGTCCAGGTTCCATAGCTTGACCGGCATCAGGCACGTTCCTCAAATATGAGGATCATATCGGCTATGGTTTCCCGTTTCAGCTTGTCGTATTGACCGGGCTCATCCTTTCGGATGGTCTCATATCCTTGTTCAATTCTTTCCAGCTTGTCCAAGTATTGGTGGGGCAGGCTGCCTACCAGCCCGTCAGCCGCGCTTTCCTTCATGAGGTCCAACCTGGACGAATCTCGGGTGACCAACGGAGTGATGCCCCATTCCAGTAATCCGGCGGCGCATACCTCGGTGATGAAGGATCTCTGTCCATTGAGCTTGTTGCCGCTTCTTGACGATTCAGGGAGTTCTCGGTAAATCGGGTTCCGGGCGTGATACCGGAGCACGTATCGGCCGTCGTTTCTCTGATATAGCTCCCACATCGGGTGCGAGCCCTCTTCCTCAATGGCTTCCAACTCAAAGGGAAGGTCCGGGTGGCCACCGTCAGGCTCTATTTCAAAGAATAACGTGTGGCTGGCGTGGGCTACGGGTTCCTCTTCGGACCTGACCCGCAGGTCGGCCCGGATAAAGTGCCTTCCTGGCTCTAGGGCAGTCGCCCTGTCTGGTGGCAAGAGCGGACTTTGGGTGTATAGGATTATCGTCCCTTCGTACCCCGATTTGATGCTGGGCGATTCGCCGGCGGGAGTGCCCGGGATTTCGATAGCGGTCCCGTCGCACAGCAGGAGGTCTCCGATGCTGGCATCCAGTTCCAGTGATGCTGCTTGGTTGGTGCGGTTCTTGGCCGTAATCTTTACCATGACCTCATCCCCGGAGTTTATCCGTCTTTCCCCGGGTCTTGAGATGTTTCGGGCGCTGATGGAGACTGTGAAAGGATTTTGGGTCGGCGCCTCGGGTGGGTCTACTTCAATGTAGACCTTCCGGGTAGCGGTGGCGACCTTCTGCCCCAGGTGCGAAATGTTGGCGGTGAGGCGGTAGTAGCCCGGTTCCGGGCAGCGTACCTGGCCACTGTGTGCCTGTCCCCTGACGACCTGGAGGTCGCCGAGATGCTGGTCCTTATGGCCGTCTGTAATTTCCAGTTCGGTGGTTCGAATCAGAGTGGAGGATTTCTCTCCCTTACCGGTTACTTCCAGGGTGAGTGTGGCCCAGCGGCTCTCGGGCACGGGTTTTAACTCGGCCATGACGGTGATATTCCGAATGTATTCTCCCCAGTTGACCCGGGTGGTCATGGGGTCGGGGAAGTCGGCCCAGAGTTGGCATTCCCATTGGTAGGTTGGCCTATTCCTTTCATCCATGCCGTGGGTGTTGTTGCCATTCCGCCTGTGGTTATTGCCCCTCGTGAAGGTGGCGAGGAAGTCTGCGGCGTGTTCCTGGTCTCTTCGTGATGCGTTGCTGTTGGTCGTAGTCGTAGCCCAGCCTAGTTCTGTGGCGAACTCCCGGACCTTTTCCCGGATTCTCTGCCGCGTTTCCGGGACGTACCTGTATCTTCCGTTAAAGCTTTCATGCTGGGACCTTTCTGAATTCTTCAGTTCCGCTTCGAGCCTGCGGTCGAACTCGGCAAATCCCCGAAACCCTCCCCGGAACTCCGATGGCACTTCATCTCGTACGTCCTGGGTTTCTATCCACTGTCTACCTCTCAGGAGTTGTACTCCCCTGTATTGGGCGTCATGTCCCTGGATCTCCTCTTCCTTGAGGTTTGGGTCGTAGTAAAGAACTACCCTCTTGATCAAGAGTCCGTCCCCCACCGGGATGTCCAAGTATTGCCGCGCCCTTGTATCTCCCTTTTCCCAGGGTTCTCCTTGCCACCATGCCGGGACTTCAATGGTTTGGGTGTTTCCGTCCGCATCGGTGACTCTTATCTCTATTTCCCCAGTCTGGATGGCCCTCCACCAGCAGCGCTGCAGCCACCGGTGAAGTTCTCCATCCTGGATGGCCTTGACCGCGCTCTCCTTGACGAAGGGGACAATTATCCTGGCGCCTGGCTCTTCGAGTGGTTCCAGGTTCAGGTCTACCCAGAGACCTTCTTCTACCTCGTACTTGTCCATGATGGTGAGTTGAGCGTCGTCGTGGTAGAGGGGCGGATGCCTGATGGTGTCGTTGGGCTTTGCGTAACGTACGCCCAGCCGATATTCACCGGTCTTCAGGAGTGTGTCGTAGAGCATGAGGGCTCTTTCTCTGTCATCCCCGAGGACGGAGGTGGGATCCGAGTGGTAGAGGAAGGCTGATTTCCCTTGCCCTCGGGTTCCAAGGTCGCCACCACCCTTTTCCGTGAACCCCTGACCCTCGAAGGCTGCCCAGTTCTCTCCGTCGTTCAGCTTGTATCCCCTGCTGTCCAGTTCGTCAGGAGTAAAGACTGGTCCCTTGAGCCCTCCGGTTCCGCTGTCCGTGATGGTCAGGAGATAGTATTCCCTGCCTTCGGCGGTCTGCCTCCGGTGGAGCTGGTACTCTACTTGGACCTTTGGGTCGGTTTTTTCATCTTTGGAGTTCTGTACCGGTTCCTGGGCAAGAGCTCTCAGGTTGCCCATGGCGTAGCCTTCAATGATGCTCCGTATTTGACCCACCATGTTTTTGGGGGTGGTGATGTACTGGCCCGTCATCCGAAACTCCTGAAAGTGGTTTTCCTTCTTTCCTGCAGTTAGGCTGAACTTCGGCTGTTGCGGTTGCCGGTGCGTGAAGGCCTCTTGCGCTCTCCCACGTTCTTGGCCCTGGGGTAGTCCTTTCTCAATGCGTAGAATCCCTTGCGGACCGGGCGCAGGAACCTTTCGTCCTTGACCAGGCGCGCGACCAGGATCTGAGCGGCGTTTTCGCCCGATATATCCCCGCCCCGGTTCTGGACTTCGGCTGCCAGGTCCTTGTAGTACATCGTCTCCCCGTTCCTCTCCGCGAGTACTTCGAAGGCGATGTCGGCAGCGGTGAGTGCCGGATGAAGCCCATTCAGGCCCGACGCTCCCATGGTGGTACTGGACGGACTCAACAAGCCATTGACATGGGAAAGCCTTTCTTCTATTTCCCTCAGCCTCGCGTCCGCATCGGCAACCTGGATCCGCAGTACGTCCCGTTCCTTTTCCAGGGAGTCCTTTTCTGCTTGGAGTGCCTGTTCCAGCATTCTTTTTCCCCCAGCAGTTGGTTCTTTAGGTGTAATTTGTTATACACGAATGGTAATACTGGTAATACACCGTGTCAAGCACTGTTATAAGTGTTACTATCAGTTGATTGCCCTCTTTGTTATGCCTTCATCAAAGTTGGTCTTTTGCTGTGCGGCTGCTTCTGCCAAGGTTATCCCTTGTGAGGAAAGGAGGAGATGGAATGGAAGCTGTAAATCGCCAGCAACTATATGCCGGTAAATCGCAAGAGCTATTGTTGTCCAGCGATTCCGTATCCTTTTTGGAAGAGCTGCAGTGAGCGTCACGCCAAGCGTCTTCGATCCGCTTACCGTAAGCACGATCCCGCGGCAGTGACCAATGGCAACCGGGAACGGAGGCCCTACAACGCCGTGCCCGAGGAGGAGGCCGCCGTGGTGAAACTGGCAAGGAACCTGTACTGAGGCACCAAACACAGCCACTTCAACGAGTTGCTGCGGGAGCGAGAGGGTATCGACCTGAGCTGGCCCACGGTGCGCTGTATCTTGATCAAGGCTGGAAGATCGGCAGCTTCCGCAGTCGCCGGTCCCAGCAACACAGGTTCCGGCGCAAGCGAATACCTCAGGAAGGGATGCTGATCCAGATGGACGGCACCCCCACCCCTGGCTGGAGGGCGGGGAGACAAAATCGTTCTGCTGCTGGCGGTGGACGATGCCACCAGCGCCGTGACCCAGGCCGTCTTCCATCCCAGCGAGGAAACCCGGATCTGCCTTGCTGTCCTGGAGGGGCTGGTCCGCCAGTGGGAGATTCCCCTGGCCCTCTACAGCAACCGGCACGCGGCCTTCAAGTACAATGCCCACCAGGGGCCGGTGCTCTACGAGTTTACCCAGGTCGCCCGGGTAATGGGGGAGTTGGGCATCCAGCAGATCTTCGCCATGTCGCCCCAGGCCAAGAGCCGGGGACTGTCATTGAGCCCCTTTACCAGAGCGCTGGGGATGTCCCGTGTGGCCACCAGGAAATATGCCTTGGCCAAGAGCCCCCTACCAAACTGCTCATTGCCAAGGAGCACGCTAAGGGTGTGGCCTTTGTCATGGCCCAATCACAGATGGCCGCAGATTAACCCGAGTGACATAGTCGCTTTTCAATAAAGGGGACATAGTCGCTGGACAACAACAGATTCTGCGATTTTTTGGTAGGAAGTTCCTGATTATTTACAGAAAAGGATCAAAAAAATGCGCAATCCCTTCAACCAGTGCCGGAAACAACTCCACGTCCTCGATGGAATTGACCGTAATCACCGCTTTCGCCCTGGGCTTCAAGACTTGGGCCCTGGTGCTAACCACCTATCGCACGGGTGATAGGGCTCACCGAAAAATACCGTGAAGTTCTCTATGCGGTTCTGTCATCTTCAAGTGGCATCACTATTTCAATTGCGCATGGTACCCTGCTGCCTTCGGGTTATCTCCCAGACCCCTCAGCCTCCGTCGCCTGGATTGGGTTCGAAGGGACAAGCCGGTCGCCAGTGCTCCTCACCAGCACCCTGGTTAGTCCGTTCGGAGCGATGGTGTACACCGTTCCATACAAGTTTATTGCCATCCTGGAACCATCGGGAGCCCACCCCATAAGATCTGCCACCGCTGCGGCACCGTATTTCCTGTGATCCAAGGGTAGTGCGTCCTCAATGCCACTGCCATCTGCCGCGGCAACTTGCATTTCCAGGATATCCTCCACAGCGTCGTCACTTCCTGCACGTTTGATATATCCTTTGGATACGAAGGTAATGCTATCCATTTCTTCATCCCACCGGACCGCGGTGATTCGTTGGAACCGATGATATGTGTCGAAGACCGTGTCGTTCAGATCCGGAACAAATACTCTCTTTAGTTCAGTCCCGTCCGTGGCGACCGAGTACAGGACAGCTGCTTCCCCGTACCGAGCAGCCCCGAAGGCAAGTCTCTTGCCGTCAGGCGACCAGTCGACTGGGCCGGCGGCTTCTTCCGGGCTGTAAACTTCGTTCCAAGTGGTCCGTTTGGCAGGCTCACCGGTGCGGTCAGGATTATAGTCCAGCATGGTCAGACCTGAGCCATCCGCGGCGACCACATAAGGAATCAGGCGTCGAAGCTCTGCATGCCGATGACCCGACCGCAACGTACCGTCCCGGTAGGAATCATAATATGGTATCCAGGCTGTTTCAGATTCCCAGACCAAGAAGGCCAGTTTGCTGCCGTCCGGAGACCAGGAAAGTGGTCGGTACGCGACCTCCAACTCTGACGCAATGGAGTGTTCGATCCCGCTTTCGACGGATATGCTGAATAGACGAGGACCCTGCTCCCTCGTAGATATGAAAGCTATCCTCGATCCGTCGGGCGACCAAGCCGGCAAGACATCGTGCCAATCGTTATTGGTTAACCTCCTGAGGCTGGACCCGTCTGTGCCCTGGACGACAAGTTCGTAATTGTGCTCTTTGTTGTCTCCCTCGTATCGTAAGGTTGTGTAAACCACCTCTGACCCATCGGCCGACAAGGATGGAGAAAAATCGATGTCTTTGCTACGGGTGTAGTCCTCTATGAGTTGGGGAGAACCGGAAAGAGTACGGATGTGATGGCCCTCGGCACTGGCGACATATATCCTGCCCAGGAAGCCGAAGATAAGCTCCGAAGCATCTGGAGTCCACCGGGGAATCAGCACTTCCTCTGCATGCATACTGTAATCAGGAGGATCCATGTCTTCGACGCTGTCTCCAATCCCGCAATGCAGGGTTGACCCAATCAGCATGAGCATCATGCACATCGTGACAAGGCATGTTCCCAACTTCTTCAACCACAGCAATTGCAACCGGCAACCTCCAACAGTGTGTCCATCGGATTATATCGGTGAATCGCCCCACAGGGGGAAGTCTTCTGTATTTCGCCAAAGCAGACCAGCACACCGGCCAAGATGCCGCTAAAGAGTACACTATAGGCTTGCGCCACACTCTCCAGAGGACGTTTTAAGGTCTCCTAAAAGGCACCGGCGGACCGCTATCAACCTTACCCCTTTGGCCAGCTAAGCTTGTTACTCTGTCCATCCCTTCGTTGATTCGACCTGCTGGCTTTGCTGCTCTCAACGGCGGCGACAAAATAGAGGCTTTCGTTATTTCCGAAATGCGTTTCCCTTGGGGTTCATCTGGTGTTCCCGGTAGTCTCGACTACGTCGTTTCCCAACTACGCCTTCTTCCTCTCCTTGCTGTGGACAGCCACTAACAATGGTACAATCCCAAACAGCCCTGGTCAGAGAAATTGAGAAGACCAAACTAACGCGGTGAAGTCTCATCCCTAAGAGGGTGTCTAAAAGGAGAAAGACGAGCCAATCTGCGCAGCGAGAGGCCGGTCATTGTGATGTAAATCCAGGTTTCCGTGGTTTGGCACAGTGCTTTGTAATCCTTGCTCAAGCGCCGTTGCAGGTTCAGCCAGCCGAAGGTTCGCTCCACGACCCAACGCCGGGGTAGTACTTGGAAAGTGTGTTGCTGTGCTGGACGGCACACCAGTTCCAGGGTCCAGCCGCCCACCGTCTTGGCCCATTCCACCAGTTTGCCGCCGTAGGCCCCATCGGCCCAAATCACCTGCAATCGAGGGAACCGGTCCAACAGTTGGGCCAACACCAGCCTTGCACCGTCCCTGTCTTGTATATCGCCAGGATGCACTACCACGGCCAACGGCAGTCCCAGGGTATCCACCACGATATGGTTTTTACGGCCTTCCACCCATTTGCCAGCGTCGTACCTTCTGGGCCCCCTTTTTCAGTGGTCTTCACCGATTGGCTGGCGATGACCGCGGCGCTGGGACTGGCTTGGCGGCCCTGAGCCTGACGCAACGCAGGGTGTAAGGTGCCCGTTGCCAGGTTCCGTCGCGACGCCAGGTGCGGAAGTAATGGAAGACGATGCGCTAGGGCGGCAGGTCGTGGGCCAGCATCCGCCAGGAGCAGTCGGTGCGCAGTACGTAGCGGATGGCGTTGACGATGTCGTTTTTCGGCAACTATAGACCACCGTGTTTCGCCATCATTGACCCACCCCATGGGTGCCGTGTTCAAGACTTGCATCAGGTTTCAGCCGAAGGGTCAATCACGTCTTCGGTCGCCCAGCAGTTTTCGGTGGGGCGACAGTTTTCCCTTTAGCTGGCCCCGTTGATGACGATCTGGAAGCTGGCGTTGGCCAGGCGATCAAGGGCGCTATTGCCCAGTATGGGATCGTCGAAGAGGCTTAGACTCCTCGACGGCGAGGTTGCTGGTGATTGCGAAGCTGGAGGCTCGGTGCCTGCCGATGATTACCTCGTAGAGGTCGGCGGACTGCTGGCCAGTAAGCTTATGCAGGCTTAGGTCGTCCAGGATCAGCAAATCCGGGGTGAGAAAGGAGCGGAAAGTCCGGTCCACTGAGTTGTCCACACGGGCCTGGGTCATGGCCCTGGAGAAATCGTCGGCGTGGAGGAAGCGGACACCATGACCGGCTCGGATGGCCGAGAAGCCCAGGGCTTGGGCCAGGAAGGTCTTGCCCACACCGGCAGATCCCACCAGCAATACATGCTCATGCTTGCTGAGGAACTCCAAAGAGAAGACGGCATCCAGCAGTCTCCGATCCAGGGTGATGGCGGCGGTCCAGTCGAAGTCCTCCAACCCTCAGATCTCCTCGAATCCGGCGTTGCGCACCCTCAGTTCCATGCGGCGGTCAGCGCGTCGGTTGATTTCGTCGCTGAGTATGATCTCCAGGAAGCAAGCGTAGTCCAACTGGTTTAGACGGGCCAGGGCGATCCGTTCGGGCAGGGTGGCGGCCATAGGTCCAAACTGAAGTCGCTTGTGCAATGGGGTAAGTTCGGTGACACGGGTCATGGTTGACCTCCTGTTTTCAATTCGGCTGACTCGGTGGATTCGGTTGATTTCATGATGTGAGCCTTCCCATGGGCGAAGACGCCGCCAGGGCGGGCAAAGCGTCCTGGGAGCAACGACGGCGGATATTCCGGTGTCTCCTGCTGGTCCAGCGACTGGACCAGGATGCGCTCGACTCGGCCCACGTCGACGAGGTACACCTCCAGGGCCCGACGGCAGACAGCGTCCAGGCGCTGGGATGTGTAGCGCTGGCCCAGGCGTATGGGCTTGAGGCCTTGCCGGATCCGGGACCAGGGCAGGGGGCCGTCGAAGAGGCGGTAGGCGAACTCGGCTATCGCAGGGCCCTGCTCGGCAGCGGTGTGCTTGATGCCGTCGGGCGCCCGCAGGGTGTAGGCCGACAACTCGGCGGGGTAATCGGCATTGTCGGTGGAGCAGCCGCCCCGGGGCCGGCGGGGATGGACCTTGACCGGTTGGCCTCGGTTGAAAATGCGCACCAGCTTTACGCCCGGGCCCACCTCCACCTGCTGCCCCGGCGGGCACAGTGTGGAGGACAGTGAATAAGGTACGTATTGGCAGGCTACGTGGTGATCAGTGTGAACCTTGGCGGTGCGCCAGTGGGTGACCTCGTAGGGCTCGCCGTTCCAGGGGAGCAATGCCTGGCGCTCCTCGTCCAGGAAAACCTGCAGGGGCTGTCGTCGGGTGGTGCCGTGGATGCGCATTCCGGGGACGTCGCGACACCAGCGGGCGGCTTTTTCCCTGAGCTGGGCCAGGTCCCGGAAGTCCTCGCCCTTGAAGAAGCGCTCACGGGCGTACTGGACGCTCCGTTCCACCATGAGTTTGTCCCTGGGGCGGCACACCCGGGCGGCATCGGTGATGAAGCCCCGATGCTGGGAGTATTTCAGGAAACCGCGGGTGAGGCGTGGGTGCAGCGCGTCAGCGCCGGCCACCGCGGCGGGAAAGTTGTCGACCAGCAGGTACTTGGGGATGCCGCCGAAGAACTCCCAGGCCGCCTCCGGCCGGCGATCACATCCTCCAGCTTCTGGCCGTAGGTGGGCCACAGGAAGCTGTGTCGAGAGTAGGTCAGCACCACCAGCAGTGCCCATACCGCGCGGCGGCTACCGGTCTCCTGGTCCTGGATGTAGCCCAGGCGACCGAAGTCCAGTTCGGCCACTTCCCCGGGAGGGCTTTGCTCCATCCGCACCGTTCTGAGGCTGCGCCGACGCCAGTTGCGCCGTTGCAGGAAACGCCGCAGCGAGGTGTAGGACATAACACAGTCCAACTGGGCCAGTAATTCCTGGATTCGCGTCACCTGGAGACGGTCAACGGTGACCCACCGATAGATATGGTCGCTCCAGGACTCCAGCAGGTCCTCGGCAGGAGCCTCCGCCTGCCGAGGACCTGACTTGTTCAGGGCCACCAACCGGCTCGGTTGCTCCTCGGTGGGCTTCGGCCCTTCCTGCTCTACCCCGGCCGCCGCCGCCGCCAGATACTTCCGTATGGTATCTCTTGACAGTCCGGTACCCAGCGCGATGTGCCTCTGACTGTTTCCCTCCTGCCAGCGCCGGATGACTTCCATTACATCCACTCGGGACACCTCCTTGTAGGCCATCTCCGCACCTCAAATTCAAGCGCGGATATGATCCCTTGCTTGGTGCCCAGGGTGGATTAATGTAGTTGGCGATTTCGCGCATTACTGGACTATTGTTCTCGGCGTTTTACGGCAGTCTCCGCTTGACTGGCTTCAATACGACCGGCCATTATGAGGAATATCAGCGGCAACTATAACCGGATTTCGTAATCGGGGGAAACATGAAAAGGCCCGGTGCAAGATACGCACCGGGCCTTGGAAATGGTCTAGTTAACAATAATGGTTCGCACTGTATCGGTTTCGTTAATTTGACTGTGTTTCACCGCGCTGATTGTTTTGATTGCTCCTCCCTTCATTCATGAGGGTCGTGCCCAGGCCTGCCAAGGCAGTAATGCCTGTTGGCAAGAGACCGATGAGGGCACCAATTATAAATTGATTTTCGTTTTTTCCCGTGATGGCGGCGTGGGTAAGGAAAATGATCCCGAAATTTAGGGCCGCGATCAAAAGAGCTATGATGATTAGATTCCACCGAAGTGGGTAATCAGACTGTCCCTCGCTTCTGCGTCCGGCGTCTACGAGAAACCTCCAGATGTATCTCAAGATGGTGACTAACATTCTTGCCTCCTGGAGTCCGGTGGACCTTTACAGAATGGACCATATGCGAAACAGCCGTCTAGAAGCCATTTCAAAAATACGGACTAAGGTTTATGCTCCTGACCAAAGGGAAAGTGTGGGGTGGAACGGTGGAGCAGGAATTGAGCGATGCCCAATGGAAACTGATAC
>VXOH01000112.1:0-4098 GCA_009840135.1 Chloroflexota bacterium
TCCGCCCACCTACAGTTCAATATACAAGGATGGGGGTGGAGTCTGCGTCGTTCTGAGCAACACCCCCTCACCCTCTCCCGCTATGGGCGAGGGGACTTTGCAATCCTCCTGGGTCAAGAGGCGGGCTCATTCAATTGTTTAAGCAAACTTCAACAACTGATCATGGCAGGTTAGCATTGAAGGCAGCACACACGAACCACTAATGGAGGCTTGGTATTGAAGCCTCCCAGTAACAACCGATCATGGTGGGCGGCCGCCCACAACAACCGATCATGGTGATCTTGTCGAACCATCCTCGGGTTTCGCGAATATCCCTCGACAGTCAGACCACATCGGCGAAAATGCTCCATCGCACCTTGCAATTGGCCTGGTGGTTGAAAGAGCCCGGTCAAGAAAAACGAGGTTCTCACTTTCAGGAGAACCGGTAACCTTATTGTAACTACCCTGTAATACAAACTTAACGAAAAACGGATAGTATAACGACAGATACCGAAACGCCCACATAATCCGCGACTGCCACGCCTGGCTACGCCGAGGCATGCCTGGGCATTTGGGGTTGTTGACCGCCGGGGTAACTATCTATGATTACACCTCTGCCAGCCGGAAGCGCCTGCAGCGAATACCGGGACTCCAGTGGGGCCGTCCTGCCTGCCTACCGCAACGCCTTTCAGGTCTTGGAAGGAATGGGGACCGAACGCCTTAAGGAGTTGTGGAGGAGAGGGAGGCGGGAAGCGGAACTAGACGCCTTTACTTTCCTGCTTGACCCCAAGGCTTTCCGACCCATTCCCACCGACTGGGTTCCGCGCATCATTCAGCAAGCGGAGTGGGACGTGATCAGCGCCGGCGTTACCCAGCGGTTGCGGGCCCTTAACCTGTTCCTGCTCGACCTGTACGCCGGCCAACAGACCGTAGTCCCGGGGGACGTGATTTATTCCTGCCAGTATTTCTACCCTGAATACCAGGACTTCCGACCGGCCAGGGACGTTTTCGTCCACATCTATGGAATTGACCTGGTCCACGTGGAGGATGGCCGCTACGTAATCCTGGAAGACAACCTCCGCATACCCTCGGGAATCTCATACCAGTTGAAATCGGTGGATATGGCGCGGCAGTTGATGCCCGAACTGGCAGAGGCTTACGACATAGTTCCCTACAACATCGCCCAAACCTATTGGGACCTGTTCCGGTCCCTCTGCGATGTGGAAAGCCCGGTATGCGTAATCTTGACGGACAGCAAGTTCGGCGCGGCCTTCTTCGAGCACCGTTACCTGTCCGAGTTGCTGGGCATTCCCTTGGTCGAGGGCTCCGATCTTTACGTGGGTTACGACGGGCGCATCATGGTCAAGGGCCTGGACGGAGACAGCCCGGTGGACCTGATATACCGCCGGGTGGAAGACCTGGAGATATTCGTGCCCGGGCTGACCGATGCCTATTTGAACGGCAAGGTGGCGCTGGTAAACGGCATGGGCACCAGCGCCGCCGATGACAAGCTGGTTTTCAAGTGGGTGCCCGAGATGATCCGCCATTATCTGGGCGAGGAGCCTATCCTGGACCAGGCCACCAGCTACGACTTGCAGGACTCTGAAAGCCGCAAGTACGTGCTGGACAACCTGGAAAACCTGGTAGTGAAAACGAGACAGGGCTACGGAGGCCTTGGCGTTTACATCCTGCCCGACCTGGGCGGCGAGTTTCGAGCCAACCTGGCCCGCAATATCATCGAACAACCCCGCATGTTTATAGCGCAGGAGACCCTTGACTTTTCCAGGCATCTGATATTCGATGAGGAGAGCGGCGCCTTCGAGGACCGGTATATTGACCTGAGAGTGTTCGCCGTGCAAAACGGTAGGGGAGAGGCCACCGCCTTTCCCGGCGGCCTTACCAGGGTTTCCAGACCCAACAGCCGCATAACCAACAACTCATCGGGTGGTCTATGCAAGCCAACCTGGGTGGTTCGTTAAGCGACACGGGCAGCCATAATGGGATTGTGGCTGCCTATAGCTACGCAGCCCGTTATATTTACAGCGATGTAGTAGTGCAGAACGACAATTTCCTTCGCCTGACCGCCAGCGCCGATGAGTACCAAACTCCCCTGTCCGCCGAGGTTTTGACCAAACCGGCCTGCCGGACTGTCTGGTTTCTCGATGTTTCCGGCAACATCACCCATCGCGCCCGCGTAACGACGCCGCATCAGGAGCTTACCATCCTGTCCATCGGCGTGGTGCGATTTGGCAGCCCTCGAGAATACCCGGGCGATATCGGCATGGGTGAGTTTGCTCCTGGCTCGTCGCTGGAACAGTACCTGACTGCAACACCGCTGGTGCATCCCGACCAACTTGCCGAAAGCGCCCGGAGTATTGTCGGGGACTCTCCGAGCCTGGTGGAATCGGTGGAAAAAATAACCGATTGGGTTTACCGAAACGTCCAGTACACAAAGTCAAGCACGACGGTGGATACTACTGCCGAGGAAGTCATGAGCGCTGGCGCGGGAGTTTGCCAGGACATGGCCCATCTCGCCCTGGGTTTGTTGAAAGCTTTGGGGATTCCATCCCGTTACGTTTGTGGGCTGTTGACGACGGAAGTGGGAGAAACACACGCCTGGCTGGAATTCTGGCACCCGGAACTGGGCTGGATTCCATCGGACCCCACCAGGGGTCAGGCGGTTGCGCACCACGGAGAGCTGATAAAGTTTGCGGTGGGGCGGGACTATACCGAAGCATCCCCGGTGTCGGGAGCCTTTGTTTCCAGGGGAAGCGGAGGCTTGGAAGTGGCCCTGGCCCAGGTGCGGTTTGACCGGGATTCGGTGACCTTCGACGACGCCCTGGACTTGATTGCCAGCCAGGAATAATTCCGGAGCTGACGTATCCTCACCAAATCAAGAAGGCAGGTCTCTATATGTCAGAACCCAGGTCTCTGACCACGACTCCCCAGAATTGGATGACCGATTCCAGGGTGTATAACCTGATCTGGCTGGGCCGTTGGCTGGAACGCGCCGAGGGCATTTCCAGGGCGGTCAATTCTGCGGCCAGATCAGCTATGGCCGGTAATTCGCCACCGGGTGATTACAGGAATCGTGACTTGGCCGAGGCGCTGGGCCCTGTGGCCAACACCCTGGGCATTCCGGTTGGCGCCAGCGTGGAGCTTGCCACCGATATCCTGGTGAATCACGGAACATCCTCCGCCTTACATTGCCTGTGCAGCGCGCGCCTGAATGCCACCCAGGTAGCCCCTGTGGAGCTGATTCGGGCCATTGGCGAAGCAATCCTGAGACTGGAGACTGTGGAGGCTGAGGCCCTGCAATCCGCCGAGCAGGTTGTCCAGGTAACTGATAATGTTGCTGACAGCATAGCCGCCATCTACGAGGTTATTGAGGACCGCTGGTTCGGGCGGGAGGCACTAACCGAAGAAGAGGTCTTTCACCGCTTCGTCCAGCAGTAGCCACAGGCTGACAACAACGCTGAGGTAACTTGATGAAAGTTTATAAATTCGAAGCCACACTGGAGCGGCCCGATATGCGGGGCGCCTGGACCTTCGTGCGTTTTCCCTACAGCGTGTCTGAGGAATTCGGGGTTCGCGGGCAGGTGCCCGTCAAAGGGACCATCAACGGCGTGCCCTACGAGAACTCCCTGCTCCCCCAGGGAGAAGGAGTCCACATCCTGGTAGTCAAGAAAGAGATTCGGGACAAGGCCGGCGTAACCCAGGGGGACTCGGTTGACGTGGTGCTGGAGCGTTTAGAAGGCGACCGGCAGCTGGATGTCCCAGCGGAATTTGCCGATGCCCTCAATTCCCATCCCGAGGCCGGGGCAATCTTTGAAAAGGTCTCCTACTCCCACCGCAAAGCCTTCTGTGATCACGTGGCCGAGGCCAAAAAGGCGGAGACCAGGCAGCGCCGCGCCGCCAAGTGCGTAGAACTGCTGCTGGAAGCCGAAGCCCGGGGCCTTACGCCCCGCTTCCGGCGCTCCAACAGTTGACTGGTGAAGCTGCCTTGATTCCGGCGGCGCCGGAACACGCGAAAACAGCGGCTCTCACAAACAAAGGCCTGGGCCTTGACTTTTCCGCCGGCAGTTACTCCCTGGCGTCCAGTCGGTCCAGGCTGCCGCT
>VXOH01000112.1:4108-13945 GCA_009840135.1 Chloroflexota bacterium
CCGGAGAATCAGCTCATCGGCCGTCAGAAGCTGGGGGCCGTCCAGGGCTGTGGCCACGATGATGCGGGCTGCCGGGTCGGGGTGAAAGTTGGGGAGGGTATTGGCGCGGATGCCGATCTGCCCATCAACGGGAATTTCAAACAGGCCATCTTCAAGCAGGCTGCTGCGCCAGGAGAAAATATCCCTGGCGACCTCAAGCCGTCCTTTATCCTTCAACATGGCAACTTCCCAAAAGGAAAAAGCCGAAACTGCCAGATTACCATCTGACAGCGACTCTTCGATCAGTTGAAGGCACTGTGGCCCAAGTGGTGAGTTGCTTTGCCTCGACCAAATCAGCACATGGGTATCGAGCAGGATCACGAAAAGAGGGTCCCGTCGGGGTCTATTCCCGATTCCCAATCTACATCCAGCGGGGAAATAATGTCCCCAAGGATTTTGATTTTACCTTCGTCCGCACCGAACCACTTGACAGGTTTCGCACGATATGGCACCAACCGGGCCGTGGGGCGCCCGTTCTTGGTTATGATGATTTCCTCGCCGCTTTCCGCCACCTCGTCCATCAGCTTCAGGCACTTGGCCTTGAACTCGGATGCATTGATGGTGCGGGACGTACCCGTGTTTGCATTATCTGAATTCATCTGAACTCACCTGAGCCATTAGTCAGCTACAATTCTACCAAAATCATGACCCCGGTCATATTCCATGCTGACTTGTGCCATAGCCTCATCCATTGTCGCCAGGTGCTATAGTGTCGGTAGTAGGCAGCGCCTTTTCAGGGAACCGCCAATACTCAGCTATCAGACAGGAAACGGATGAATTACCCTCTCCCCTCGAGTCCAACTAAATGGCTGTACGTTTAGGCCGGTTGAAGGTCAGGCCCCCCGGCCTTTCCAGGCTGCAGGCTCTCCGCTACCCCAACTTTCGCTGGTTCTGGATAAGCACCTCCGGGCAGGCCATGGCCCAGGGCATGCAGTTCCTCATCCTGGGCTGGCTGGTGCTGGACCTGACGCAGGACGTGGCCCAGTTCGGCCTCACCATTTTCCTCTACGGCATTCCCAACCTCACCCTGGTGCTTTTCGGCGGCATCTTTGCCGACCGCATTAACCGCAAAAAGCTGCTGCTGTTCTCCCAGTTCGGCGTCACAGTCGTCATGTTCGCCGTAGCTGCCCTGACCATCTCCGACCTGGTGGCGGTATGGCAGATTTTCGCCGCCTCTTTCCTGCTGGGGACCCTCCATGCCATCAACATGCCCACCCGCCTGGCCATGGTGGTCAACCTGGTGGACCGCGAAGACATCATGAACGCGGTGGTATTGAACGCCGGGGTAATGAACGCGGGGAGGATCATCGGCCCCGCCATTGCCGGCTTCGTCATTGACCTGGCGGGAATAGGGCCGGCCCTGTTCGTCAACGCCGGTTGTTTCCTGGCAGCGGCCACCTGCGTCCTGTTGATCCGCAACTTTGTCCAGGACACCCCCGAACGGCGCACCGACATATTCCGCGCCCTGTGGGACGGGCTGGTGTTCTTCAAGCGAACGCCCGTGGTTTTTACCGTTATCGGTATAGGCTTTGCCTTTGGATTCTTCGGCATGCCCCACGTTCAGGTCATGCCCGCCTTCGCCAGGGAGGTTTTGAACGCCACGGCGGGTCAGGCGGGGCTGCTGATTACCGCCGCCGGGGTGGGGTCCCTGGTGGCCAACATGATACTGGCCCTGCTGGGCAACTACCGGAATAAAAACCTGCTGCTGATCGGGTCGTTGTTGCTTTTCGAAGCCGGCCTGTTTCTATTTGCATGGTCCCAGTGGTTCTGGGTGTCCTGGGTGGTCCTGCTGTTTGTTGGAATGGGCAGCATTGCCTACATTTCCCTGGGCACCACGGTCTTGCAGCTTTCCGTGCCCCAGGAGTTGCAGGGGCGGGTTATGAGCATCTGGTACGCCTCCGCCGGTTTCATGTTCATCGGGTCGCTGCCCATGTCCCTGGCGGCGGACTATATCGGGTGGCCGGTTGCGCTGGCCGGGGGAGCGGTAGTCTGCTTCGTATTCACCCTCTGGCTGGCCATTTTCAGGCCAACGCTGCGGCGGCTGGAGATTTAGCGAGCGCCTGAACAGGTCGCCGCATTCTTGATCAGTTACTGGTCCTGACCAGTCCCCGGCTCCGGCCATGCTATACTTTCCCGCAATCGGAACGCTGGACGGAGGCTTCCCATGACTACCGCCAATAGCCCCACGCCCCAGGCAGGACAGACTGGGAACTTTGAGGAGTTCTACGTCTTTCCGGAGCCGCCGAAGAGTCCCGAGGACAGGATGACCAGCTTCGACCAGCTAACCATCACCGGAGCCGCTCACTACCTGGCCGACCACCTGGCCCAATATATGGGACACCCGGAAACCACACTGGTAGCCGGGGATCGTTACCTGGCCCTCGCGCCCACCAGGAGCCTGGCCGGGGTTAGATACCCCGACCTGCTGGTGGCTTTTGGCGTGGACCCGGCAGCCTACAAAGCGCGGAACGCCTACGTTATCGCCGACCAGAGAAAGCCGCCGGATCTGGTACTGGAGGTTGCCTCAGCCAGCACTGGCCGGGTCGACGTGGGGGAGAAGCGGGTGGACTATGCCGCCATGGGAATACAAGAGTACTGGCGGTTCGACGAAAGCGGGCAGCATCACGGGACGCGATTGGCCGGCGATCGCCTGGTGGACGGCGAGTACGTGCCAATCCCGATAGAAGAACTGGGCGATGACCTGCTCCAGGGTTACAGCGAGGTATTGCAATTGTGCCCGCGGTGGGTAGCGGGACAACTCCACTGGTACTTTCCACCGGAGGAAAGGTACGTGACCACGCTGGAAAGTGAACGGCTACGGGCCGATCGCGCCGAGGCCCGCGTCCGTGAACTGGAGGACAAGCTTCGCAGACAGTGACAAATCACCGATTTCTACGCCGGGACAAAGCTCGATAACCCCTAGTAGTCTAACAGCTTTGAAATGATGGGTTTTATTCCGCTCGTCCTGAGCTTGTCGAAGGGCCGCCCGCCTCAGGCGGATTCGACAAGCTCACCACGAACGGACTCCAGGTTCAACCGTCACCTCAATCTTGTTGAACCCCTAGCTCCCCAGCAACTCCTTCAACTGCGCGTCAATAAAGGCCGTGTCCGCCGGGTTTCGGCCCGGCCCGCCGCCGGTGTGGCCCCAGATGGTCTCTATCACCCTGAGCTCGGCGTTGGGCATCAGGCTCACTTCGATTTCGTTATCCTCCGGCGGGAAGTACTGGTCCGTGCGCGAGGGCATAACAAAAGCCCTGGCCTTGATGGAACCCAGCGCCTTTTCGAAATCGCCGCCGTACAGGGGGTTATCGCTGATATCCCCGGCCTGCCAGGTGGCCACCATGGCCAGGATATCGTTGGCATCCAGTTGAAGATACCGGCCCTCCCACGCAGTGATCAGGTAGTCCTCCAGCGAAGAGAATCCCAGGTCCAGGTACACCTTTTCCCGGTAGAAGGCCTGGGAAGGGGCCCAGCCGGCGTAAACCCGGGCCATGGCCCTCAGCCCCGTCCTGGGCGGGGAGTCGTACCAGCCGTTGTTCCAGGCCGCGTCGGCCCGCAGGGCTGCCTTCACGCCCTCCAGGAAGACAAAATTGTGCCCGGAAGTCCTGGCCGAGCCGCACCAGGGAGCGATGCGCTCCACCATGTCGGGATAACACGCGCCCCAGTGGAAGGACTGCTGTGCTCCCATGGAGAAGCCGCACACCAGCCTTATCTTCTCGATACCGAAACCCTCCGTAACCAGGCGGCGCTGGAAACCGATGTTGTCGTAGTAGGTGACAACGGGGAAGCGGGCGCGGTCGTAAGGTTCGGGGGTGTTGCTAGGGGATGAGGAAATGCCGTTGCCGAAAAGGTTGGGAACGATGATGAAATAGCGGGACGGGTCCAGGGCCATGCCCGGGCCGATCATGGGCTCGTTGGCCTCGTGCCTGGAGGAGAAAAAAGTGGGAAAGACTATTACGTTGTCCTTCTGGGCGTTCAACTCTCCATAGGTCTGGTAGGCCAGTCGGGCGCCACGAAGCCGCAGTCCGCACTGTAGATCCACGTCGCCCAGCTCGAATATCCTGTAGTCGCTCATCTTCTTGCCTCCTGCGGGGTGTCTCTTGCTGGTTGATCCGGCAGCGTTCCATCTCAGGTGGTGGCGCTACCCGTAAGGGCAGTTCGCGAAGCGCCCCTACCATTGGCCCGGACTCCTCACCCAACGGCCAACCGCCTGAACCGCAAGGCTACCGGTTGATCCTGGCGGGTTGAATAGCGGCGGCAAATGGAATAGGCTTGCAGCAAATCCAAACCCAATGCCTGCCCTAATCCTAACAAAGAGGAGGCCCATCATGTTGAACAAGGTCCACCACGTCACCTACGCCGTGAACAGCATCGCGGAGATAGCCGATTACATGGAAAGCAAATTTGACCTGAAACCCATACGTACCGACGAGTTTGCCGAACGGGGCTTCAAGGCCGTCCTTTTCCAGGTGGGAGAGACCCTAGTGGACTTTTTCGAGCCCACACGCGACGACACGGCCCTGGCCCGCCAGCTTAGCGAGACCGGTCCCGGCGTCATGCACGTAGCCTGGGGTGTTGACGACATAGACGGCGTGTTCAGTGACCTGGTGTCCAGGGGCGCCGAACTGCGGGGAGACGGTCCCGCCACCAGCCCCTACGGCTACAAAACGGCCAACATAGTACCTGGCAGCTCCCACAACATCCACTTCCAGCTCGCGGAGGGGGAGCACAGCTAAGGAAGGTCTCAATAGGTCCCCTCGCCCCTGGTGGGAGAGGGTTAGGGTGAGGGGGATTGGTCAATTTCAGGCTATCACCCCCATCCCGCCAAGGGGGGATGCGGACACCTATTCTTCCCCCATCAAGGGGGAAGGGACTTGTTCGGAGGATTCCAAAAATAGCGGCCCGGCCCAGGCGCCGTTCCTGCCAACCAGGATACTACGTGCCAGCAAAAATACTTCGTGCTTGCGAGGTCTCCAACCATGAAGCAAAGCATTGACCGCGTCCTCACCACCCACACCGGCAGTCTGCCTCGTCCGCCGGACATGCTCAACCTGCTGGTGGAAGAACAGCAGCAACGCCTGACCGAACGTTCAGAGCTGGACCAGTCAGTTCGTGCCGCCGTACAGGGTGTGTTCAACCGGCAGGTCGAAACGGGCCTGGACGTAGTCAACGACGGCGAACAGGGCCGCGTGGACTATACCGTCTACGTCAAGGACCGGCTCACCGGCTACGAAGGCGAAAACGTGCCCCTGGGCGGCATGACCAGCGACGAGGAATTTCCGGAGCTGGCCGAACTCTTGAAGCCCTTTGCCTCACCTTTCCAGGTACGCCCCATGTGCGTCGGCCCCATCGAGTGGATGGACTGGCCCGCCGTAGAGACCGACATAGAAAATCTGCGGGCCGCTTCTCAGGGCTCCACCGCCGAGGAGGTCTTCATGACCTCCCCGTCCCCGGGGCAGATCTCCCGTTTCCTGCACAACGAGTATTACCCTTCCGACGAGGCATACATCTACGCCCTGGCCGACGTGATGAAGCGGCAGTATAACGCCGTTCACGAAGCCGGCTTCCTGCTGCAACTGGACTGTCCCGACCTGGCCCTGGGTCGCCACCAGATTTTTTCCCATCTGACCCTGGAAGAGTTCCGCGACGTAGCGCAAATGCACGTAGAAGCCCTGAACTACGCCGTCGCCGATATTCCCGCCGACCGCATGCGAATGCATATCTGCTGGGGCAGTACCCTGGGCCCCCACCACACCGACGTACCCATCGCGGACGTGATGGACATTGTGCTGAAGGCCAAGCCCTGCGCCGTTTCCTTCCCCGGCGCCAACCCCCGCCACGAACACGAGTGGAAGGTATGGCGGGATGTTATCAAGCTGCCCGAGGGCAAGATAATTATCCCGGGCGTCATAGATTCCACCTCTAATTTCGTGGAACATCCCGAGGTGGTGTGCGACCGCATAGTCCGCTACGCCGGCGTGGTGGGCAAAGAAAACATGGTCGCCGGCGCCGACTGCGGCTTCGGCACCTTCGCCGGTCGCTTGCAGGTGGATTCCAAGATTGTCTGGATGAAGCTGGCCTCCCTGGTAGAGGGGGCTAGGATGGCGTCGGAGCAGCTTTGGTAGTAACCCTGTATTCCACCCCTGAGATGTAAACCCCGTAGGGGCGGTCCGCGAACCGCCCCTACCCTTTGCCTGGGTGGCTCGTGCCCGCTCGTGGACGAGTCTCCCTCTCCCAGTGAGAGAGGGATCAAGGGTGAGGGGTAATCCAGCACCGTTTGACTATCCTCAACCCATAGAGTAACTTACCAACACATACGGATACCCCTCGCCAGGAGAGTCTGCCCATGTTTGTTATGCGGTTTACCGAGCGCGCCTACTTCAACTACACCGAAGATGACGTGAAGAACAGCCCCGGGGGCGCGCACCGCGTCACCTTTTCCAACTCCCACTTCGACCCGGCTGTGGCCGCCGACCAGTACAACTACTACCTGGACGAGTGGCAATACTGCGAGGAGATCGGCTTTGACGGGATGATGCTCAACGAGCATCACAGCACCCCCACCAGCCTGGGCGCTGCCATGAACCTGGAAGCCGCCATCCTGGCCCGCATCACCAAGAAGCCCAAGATAGTCCTGATGGGCAATCCCCTGCCCATCCACGACAACCCCCTGCGCCTGGCCGAGGAACTGGCGGAAATTGACTGCATATCCCGTGGCCGCCTGGTGTCGGGCTTTGTCCGGGGCGGCGGCACCGAGAGCTGGGCCACCAACACCAACCCCGTCTATAACCGGGAGCGGTTCGAGGAGGCCCACGACCTGGTGGTCAAAACCTGGACCACCCCCGGGCCCTTCCGCTGGGAGGGAAAGCACTACCACTTCCGGCACGTTAATCCCTTCCAGGTGCCGCTGCAGAAGCCCCATCCGCCCATCTGGATTCCGGGCACCGGCAGCGCAGAAACGGCGGCCTGGTGCGCCGAGCATCACTACCCCTACTTCTACCTGGGCATAGTCCCCTACACCTTCGGGTACATGCAGGACATTTACCGGGACGCCGCCCGCATGTACGGATACGAGGCCGGACCCCAGAACTTCGGCTACATGCTGCCCATCCACGTACAGGACACTGATGAGAAGGCCCAGAAGGAGGGCCGAGGATTCCTGGAGGCCCTAGTAGGCGTGGGACGGGTGCCCATGCCCCGGGAGTACTCCTTCCCGCCGGGCTATAACCGCGCCACTCGCGACATCTGGGCAGACGACGACAGGGAGGCCCAGGTTCGGGCTACCAGGGCCAACGACCCCTTCCGCACCGGCCCGGTGGACGATGAAACCTACAAGGCCATGATTAACGACAACCGCATGGTAATCGGCAGCCCCGACACCGTTATCCGCAAGGTGAGGGAGGTCCTGGAACTGGTACGCCCCGGCATCCTGGCCGTATGGACCAACGACGGGTCCATCACCCACGAAGCCACCATGCGGTGCCTGCAGCTGATGGACCAGGAGGTACTGCCGGCCATCCGAGAAATTGGCGATGAGCTGGAACTGCCCGGCCCCTTTGACGTGGACCCTTAAGTTAGGCTGACACTCCACCGGCAAAATAAGCACGGCCCGACGGTCTTCACCGTCGGGCCGCAGTCAATCAGGAACGGAAGCAGCCAAGACTTCCAGCCTCACCTAGTTGAGTAGCCCTATTGACACCCAGGGTTTGTAACCCATCCCAGAAAGGAACGGGTTGCCCGACACAGTTTTATGTCAGTGTCTCCAGGAAAGCGCGGGGCGAGAGTACGAGAACTCCCCGAAAAGGTTGCAGCTCAAGCATATCCTGGTCGCCGCTAACGATGTGGGAAGCCTGGCCGCTGAGCGCCAATTCAAGGAACTTGTCATCATTGGGGTCTCGGCAGACTGCTATGGAATCTGTAATCTCAACCGGTTCCGCATACCTCAGGACGGAAGCCAGGAATTCTGTTGCTTCTTCTGCCTGGAGATATCGGCCAAGCCGGGGACGAAACAAAACGGCCCTGAGTTCCGAAGCCGTGTTGGCTGAAATAAGCAAACATCCATGGTTGATGACATGATCCAGGACATGCCCCGGAAGAGAAGAAGGAAACAGCGCTGCACTAACCAGTACATTGGTGTCCAGAACAACGCGTAGATTATTCCTCATCCCGCAAAATCGATTCCAAGGTTTCCTTAGTTAACCCACGCTCTGAAACACGGGCGCTGATTTCCTCGATTACCTCGCCAAGTGGTCTGGGAGGATGCGCGATAAACTCCTGCAGTCGCAGATTTATCAGCATCTGGATCCTCAGTCGGTCCTGGGGAGATGCTTCGGTGTAAATTCTGGCTACTTCGGCATCAACTTCAATGGTAATCGGCACTGTCGCCATGGCCACGTAACCTTTTCTCACATTTTGCCTCGGACTGGCCCAATTATACGCCCGCCGTTCAGCCACCGCCACCATACGGAAGGCCCATCGGGACGGCACGACTCCGGTTGACCCCTGCCACTCTCTTGCTTATAGTGCGGGTAACCTGAACCACCGCGGCATTGATTCTCCATCGCCTGGAGGAGGCATGTCTGCGGCCTGAAGGAGGGCACCATGTCCCAGCAGAATGCGCCCCCGGTCAGTCTCGAAACCCCGCGGACCATCGTATCCAGGCCTGTGGGCGGCAATGCTGTTCTGACGGTCATCGGATCCGGTGACCACTCCCGCGGCCCCTGGCCCTATGTTACGGGAGTCCCCAACCTGAACTCAGACATGGTCGGGCCCCCTGCCCAGTACCTGTCCGTGGCCGCCTGGGCCGCTTGAACCGTTGTCACCGTGGTAGGCGTGGCCTACCGGGGCGATATCCCCCTGGAAGACATCGAAGTGGACTTTCAGGTAGAGCCGATCGAGCGCGCCGGCTCCATCGGATTTGGCGTGCGTGAATTGGTGACTCTGAAAGGAGACCTTTCCGAGGCGCAGCGGGTCAGGCTGCAGAGAGCTTCCCGTTATTGCCCTGTGGGCCAGGCCCTGACCAAGGGTTCAATGGAAATTGAGGACGAGGTGCAGTGGCGGTCCGGCGAGATTACCGCCATCTCCTCAGCGCCGCGAAATCTGCCGGAACTGGCAGGGACCTTGCCGGTCATCCAGCCCGGAACTGTCCACGGCAGTTGCCTTCTCGACACCAAGGAGTATGACCAGGATGGCGTCATGCAGCACGAGGGTGAGGCCAAGGTGTACGTGGAGACCCGGAATCTGACCCACACCAGCCGCTGGACCCTGATGGCCGGCCACAGCTCTCCGGGGCTTATTCCTCCGCCATTTCCCTCGACCCATGCCGGCTGGGCCGCTTCCACGGTAACCACCCTCAGCAGCTTGCTGCCGCTGACCGATGAACTGGACCTGCGGGACCTTCAGGTAGAGGTAGGACTGAATATGAGCGGGGGCCGTGACCTTTCCCAGACCAGCGCCGCGGAGGGCCGGATAGTCCACCGCAACGCCGTGCGCCGCGTCGTCGCGCCGGGCACCCCCCGTTCCATGCCCATAGAAACTATCCAGGCCGCACTGCAGCGCGACCCCATAACCATAGCTTACAAGGAAGGCGGCATTTTGCTGGATGAAAAGGTAGTCATCGGGTAGTCATTGTCGTGAATCCGGGGTCAGAGCTACGTATTCGTGAGGCGGCGTTTCAGATATTGTGATATACGTTACCTTGGGGGGGGGTGGGGGGGCGCCCCCACCCCCCGCGCTAGCCCGGCCCCGCCCGCGGCCCCGCCGACCCAGTTAGCGGCGGGTTTGGTATAGTTGGGGGTG
>VXOH01000008.1 GCA_009840135.1 Chloroflexota bacterium
CCACCATTGATGTCAGCAGCCACGTTGATACCAAGATCGCCTCTCTGAACTGTCACCGAACCCAGATTGACCAAAACGGCCCCTTTGCCCAGTTACCCGAGGAAATGACCCGGGAAATCATGGGGACCGAGTATTACGCCCTTGTCGAGAGTGGTGACTCCCTGGACATACCGGACCCGTTGGCCGAAGTTTAGGCATTGAGTCATTTTCTGGGAAATCAGCGAACCAGCCCGTCCCCGTGCCTTTATCTCTACTTGCACAGTCCAACTTCTGAGGAATTCCGATGCCCGTTGACCCAATAAGCCTGGAAGTATTCAAGAACATGTTCATCTCGGTTTCCGAAGAAATGGGCGTGGCCCTGCTTCGAACCGCCTACTCGCCCAACATCAAGGAACGCCGGGACTTCTCCTGCGCCATATTTGACCCGGCAGGTCAGATGGTCGCCCAGGCGGCACACCAGCCGGTGCATTTGGGCGCCATGCCCGCATCGGTGCAGGCAGCCTTGGAGACTTTCCCCGGCAGCCTTCGGCAGGGCGATATGGTCATCCTTAACGACCCTTACCTGGGCGGCACCCACCTGCCGGACATCACCCTGGTCGCACCCGTGTTCGTTACCCACGAAGGCGAGAAGGTGCTGGCCGGGTTTGTATCCAACCGGGGTCATCACGCCGACGTCGGTGGTATGACGCCCGGCTCCCTGCCGCTTTCTACGGAACTTTACCAGGAAGGAATGATCCTCTCGCCGATAAAACTGGCAAGGGGAGGCCGGTTAAACCAGGAAGTTGTCCAGCTCATCTGCCGAAACTCCCGCACTCCCGAGGAACGACGCGGCGATTTGGCCGCCCAGATTGCCTCCATCAAGGTCGGTGAGCGGCGGATGCAGGAGGTAGTGGAGCGCTACGGGATTTCTGAAACTCGCGAACACATGGATGCTCTTCTGGACTATTCGGAGCGGGTTACCCGGCTGGCCATCAGCGAGATTCCCGACGGCGTTTATCATGTCGTGGACTACATGGATGACGATGGACTCACCGAAGAACCGGTGCCGATATCGGTGTCCATTACTATCGCTGGCGACACCATGACCATTGACTTCACCGGGACTTCCGCCCAGCGGCCGGGCTGCATCAACGCTCCCCAGGCGGTTACGGTCTCCGCCAGCCTGTACATGGTACGGTGCATCGTCGGGGAGGGAGCCCCGGCCAACCAGGGCTGCCTGCGACCGGTTACGGTCATCACTCCGAGGGGTACCCTGGTAAACCCGGAGCCCCAGCGGGGCGTTGCCGGGGGCAATGTGGAGACCTCGCAACGAATAACCGATGTCCTGCTGACCGCCATGGCGCAGGCTTTGCCGGAATTGATACCGGCCGCCAGCCAGGGAACCATGAACAATTTGCTCATAGGAGGCCACGACCTGGAGAGGGAACGGCCCTTCGTTTATTACGAAACAATCGGAGGCGGTATGGGAGCGCGGCCCTCCAAGGACGGTATTTCGGGCATCCATACCCACATGACCAACACCATGAATACTCCCATTGAGGCCCTGGAGTTTGCCTTTCCCCTGCGCCTGAAGCGGTATGCCTTGCGCCGGGGGTCCGGCGGAGACGGCAGGCACAAGGGGGGCGACGGGTTGGTGAGGGATGTGGAGTTTCTCAGCCCCGCCAGGGTCACCATTCTCTCGGAACGGCGCAAGTTTCACCCGCCGGGATTCCACGGAGGGCACCACGGCCAGCCGGGTGAGAACGTGTTGATGAAGGGCGGATACGAAGAGGTACGCCTGGCCGGCAAGGAGACCCTGGACGTGGAAGCCGGAGACGTGCTGAGCATCCGAACTCCCGGAGGAGGCGGCTGGGGCGCACCCACCGGCGAGAAGGCCGAATAGAGCAGGAAGAGTCTTTTCGTACCGACCTGATTCTATCCCGGCGCCCCGGACAGAGAACCGCCGGAGAATTCGGCGGGTTGTAGTTTGCGCTCCATCTGCCGGTCTTGGACAAATTCTTCGGCTCCCGGACATACCCGTTCACGGCAGCATTGACAATCAGACTGCCCATAGTGTAAAAACCTTGTACCGAAAGTGAAAGTTCGGCGCCGGTGCCGAAATCTCTGGTGATAATGGAGGAGGAATTATGCCAGATGTCTACTACGTGAGGCCGAGCAATTTCCTGTCCGACTCCCGCGACCGGACAATCATAACGGGAGACTCGGAAGACGAGGTTCTGGGCAAGGTCTATGAATACCTGAACAGTCCGGAAGGGAAACAGCGGTATCCCGCTGTTGAAGATCCGACGGAACTCGAAAACAACATCCGCAAGTGTATCTTCGTCAAGGGCCAGAAGGTGTTTGGCACCCGAGCCCCCGACGCTCACGAATGAGCTGAATCGCCTGGGAGGTAAGACTCCCCTTCGCAAAACGTGAAGAAATTTGGCCCCGGTTGAATGCCGGGGCCATTTCATGTGGCCGGAAAGAGGAACTCAGCGTGCCCTGCCGTGATAAAGAATGCAGACACGCCGGCGGGTTGTTCCTTCTGCATTTTGGGACAATCCATGGGTCGCCCAGGTTAAGCCTGTCAAACCATGGGCGGGCAAACCTTTACAACCTCAGGATTAGCAGAATGGCAGCCTTCAACGCAAAGGTGTTGTTCCGTTAGTTGCCGTCGTCAAAACTCACAATAACAATCGCGTTGGCTATGAGAGTTCCGTCAGTGCCCTCATCGTTCAGGACCTGCAAACCCCCGTGTACCACATTGATATAGCCGGTGCCATGGGGCAGGGTGGCAACGACCGCGTCACCGTCCACGGCCTCAGGATTGGGTACGCCGATGGTTACGTCAACACGCATATCGTCTGCGGTCTTTCCAATCAACCGCTGGAAACCAAGGCTGCTGTGGTGGAGGGCATCAAATACCGCCCTCTTGGCGGCATTGGTGTAGTCCAGCCCGTGAACGTCCACTCCCATTCCCATTTCTGTCACGCATCGTACCAGCGCCATCGTTCTTGACCTCCGTCTCTATAGTTGTTCTCCAATTAGTGCAAAGCTGTCCGGCGATTGGACCAGACGGCTCAGCCTCACAACAACCTGAACCTCTTGCGGTAGGGCTAGCCGCCACCACCCCGGACTTCCAGGCTGGGCTTGGTCATGTCTTCCGGGTTCAATAGCTGCTCCAATTCAGCGTCGCTGATCTCCGTGCGCAGCCTGGCAACCTCCCTGATGGTTTGTCCCGAAGCGGCGGCCTCCTTGGCAATGGCAGCCGCCGCATCGTACCCGATGGCGGGAGCCAGGGCCGTACCTAACATTAGTCCCTTTTCGACCATCGCCGGGCCCACGTCGGTGGCTTCTATTCCTTTAACGCACTGTTCAGCGAAGTTGTTGGCCGAAGCGGCCAGCAAAGAGATGGACTGCAAAATGTTGTAGGCGGCCACCGGCATCATTGTATTCAGCTCGAAGTACCCTCCCTGGCCGGCCAGGGTCACCGTCGCATCGTTGCCCACCACCTGGGCGGCCACCTGGATTACCGACTCGGCGATTACCGGGTTGACCTTCCCTGGCATTATCGAGCTGCCCGGCTGAACCTCCGGGACAGTTATCTCTCCCAGTCCGGCGCGGGGACCGCAGGCTATAAACCGAATGTCGTTTGCGATCTTGTGCAGGCTTATGGCGATGGTCCGCAGCTCACCGCTGGCCTCAACCACCGCATCCAGGGTGGCCTGGGCCTGAAAATGATTGTCCGTTTCCCGGATAGTCACGCCTGTTATCTCGGAGAGCGTGCGGCATGTTCTGGCGGAAAACTCCGGGTGAGTGTTGACGCCGGTGCCCACCGCGGTACCGCCCAAGGCGACTTCCGCCAGGGCATCCTGGGCACGGCGCAGTCTCCTGATGCCATTCTCGGCTTGTCCGGCATACCCCAGGAACTCCTGGCCCAGGCGCACCGGAGTAGCGTCCTGTAAATGGGTCCTTCCCGTCTTGATTACCGGCCAGAATTCATCGGCCTTTTTCTGCAGTTCCTCGTGGAGAAATTCGAGGCCCGGTATCAAGTCCTCATGGATGGCAATCAGGGCGGCCAGGTGCATGGCCGTGGGAATTACGTCGTTGGAGGACTGGCCCAGGTTGACGTTGTCGTTGGGATGTACCAGCCTTGAACCCAGGTCGCCGCCCATTATCTGGGACGCCCGGTTAGCGATTACCTCGTTGGCGTTGGTATTGGTGGACGTTCCTGAGCCGGTCTGGAACACATCCAGGACAAAATGGTCATCGAACTTTCCATCTATCACTTCCTGGGCTGCTTCAACAATGGCGTTGCCAATGCCCTCGTCCAGCACTCCCAGGGACATATTGGTCCTGGCCGCGGCCTGCTTGACCAAGCCCAGTGCTCGTATAAAGGTCCGAGGGAAGCGCAGATCGCTGATTGGAAAGTTGAGCACCGCCCGCATGGTGGATGCCCCGTAAAGCGCATCGGCAGGGACCTCCATCTGACCCATGGAGTCCCGCTCGATTCTGACGTTTGCGTTGCTGGTTGTCATTCCTTTACTACCTTCCTGAAAGCAGGTTTATCTTCTCTTCGGGGCAAACGGCGAAAGTCTATTTCCCCTCTCTGATCCAGTCTGCCACCCGCTCTCCGATCATTATCGTGGTGGCATTGGTATTTGCCCGTATAACGTCCGGCATGACGGAGGCGTCCACCACCCGCAGGCATTCCATGCCGTGAACCCGGCAGTACTGGTCCACCACTGCCATTGGGTCGGCAGCCAGGCCCATTTTGCAGGTGCCCGACGAGTGGTGCTGGGTGCCCACATTCCGCAGCATCCAGTTATCCAGCGCCTCGTCGGACTCCAGGTCGGCATCAGTGGGATTCAGCCGCTCAACGATGATGTTGCGGAACAGCGGATGATCGGCAATGCGGAGGCCTGTCCGTATGGCGCCCCTCATCCTGGCCCGGTCGTAGGGACTGGACAGGTAATCATAATTGAGCTCGGGCTGCACCCTGGGGTCGGTGGAAGCCAGTCGGAGCCGCCCGGCGCTCACCGCGTTCTGGATGGCGGCGCTGAAACCGAAGTGAAAGTCGTCGCTCTCGATAACTACATTGGCCGGCCGGTGTTCGCTGTTCATCAGGATTGGGGCCAACTGGATGTCGCCCGTCGTCGGAGAATCCTCCAGACTGAACCTCAACCCTACCTGAATACTGGGAGCCAGTTCTTCGGGAGGGTCGCCCTGCCCTCGAAACAGGGTAAAGCAGGAGGGATGGTCGCGCAGATTTTCGCCGACACCAGGCAGCTCATGCACCTGGGCGATACCCATTTCCTTCAAGTGGTCGGCGGGGCCTACCCCCGACAGTAACAGTATCTGCGGTGATGCTATGGCCCCACTGCTTACAACTATCTGCTCGCCCTCAACTACGAAGGCCTCGCCCCCGCTCTCAGCCTCAATTCCCACGGCGCGTTTGCCTTCGAACACTATCCGGCGCACCGTGACATCTCCCCTTACGGTGAGGTTCAGTCGATTGCGAACCGGGTTCAAATAGGTAATGGCGGTACTCATGCGGACGCCGTCAATGTTATTCAACGGGCGGGCCGCGATGCCGCTGGAATCCGGATGATTCTGGTCCGGGTCCTGCCGGTAGCCCAGGTCAACGCAGGCATCGTAGAAGGCTGTTGCGTGGCGGAGCCATTCTTCCCGCTTGTAACGGCGCACCGGAATGGGCCCGTCGCTGCCATGGAAATCATCCCCAGGGTAATCCAGGTCCGTCTCCAGCTTGCGGAAATAGGGCAGCACCTTCAGGTAGTCCCACTCGTCGTTGCCCCAGGCGGCCCAGTTGTCGTAGTCGCCCGGTACGCCGCGGAAGAGCACTTGCCCGTTGATGGAGGTGGAGCCTCCAATGGCCCGGCCCCGGGGTATCTGGACCTGTTCGGCCTGCAAGGGCGTGCCGGTGGCGGTATATCCCCAGTTGTGGGGACCGTAAGCGGACCGCCACATATTGTTGCCTTCCTTAAGGTCCACGGGCAGATGTTCGAATTCAGGATAGTCGGGACCGGCTTCCAACAGCAGTACCGACCTCCCGGGGTCCTCGGAAAGGCGCGCTGCCAAGACACAACCTGCCGCTCCGGCGCCCACCACAATTACATCATACTTCATAGATAAAACCTCGTCGGCATTTCCCGCATACCGGGGAACTCCAATGTTATACCACAAACCAGGTTTAGGGTGTATTCCAACCGAGTAAGGTCAGCGCTATCTACAGCCCAGGCGGCCCGAATTATCCTGAATTATCCGAGGAAAGCCGGTTGACACATTGGACGCCAAGTCAGCATCATAGCCCGAAGGATTAAACAATCAGTACGAGGTGGACAATGGCAAACCTTACGGGCGCGCAGGCGCTGATTCAATCCCTGGCCAGGGAGGGGGTCGAGGTCGTTTTTGGCCTGCCTGGCGTCCAGATAATGGAAATATACGACGCCCTGTTTGAGCAGCCTGGAATCCGCCTCATTACGGTGCGGCACGAGCAGTCAGCGGGATACATGGCAGACGGCTACGCCCGTACCACCGGCAGAGTCGGCGTCGCCCTGGTTGTTCCGGGGCCTGGAGCGTTGAATGCCTCCGCCGCCATAGGAACGGCCTATGCTTCCTCTTCTCCCGTGATGCTTGTATCCGGGCAAATTGACACAAACAGCCTGGGCCAGAGCAAGGGGGCCTTGCACGAAATCAACGACCAACTGGACGTGTTCCGGCCCATAACCAAGTGGAACGCTCGTACCACCAGACCCGAAGAAATCCCCGGCATGGTGCATATGGGCATGCAACATGCGCTGGACGGTCGGCCCAGGCCCGTGGAAATCGAGGTTCCCTTTGACATCCTGCCGACTTCCTCAGACATTGATTTGCTGGAGCGGGAGGGCACCGTGAAACAGTCCCCTGATCCGGCCAAAGTCAGGCAGGCGGCCGAGCTACTGGCCCGGGCGGAGCGGCCACTGATATGGGCCGGCGGAGGGTGCCGGGAGGCAGATATTTCATCGGAGTTGGCAGACCTGGCCGAGGCATTGAACGCCCCGGTAATCACCACTCCTGAAGGAAAGGGGGCCATTCCTGAAAACCATTCTCTTTCGGTTGGTACCTTCTATTACGGGCACGGTCCTGCTTACCATACTTTGCCCCAATCAGACGTAATCCTGGCCATTGGTAGCCGGATGAACCTGAATCCGCGGACACCGTGGTCCCTCCGTCCCGACCAGACGGTCATCCGGATTGACGCCGACCCCGAAGAACTGGGAAGGAACATAGAGGCCCAGGTGGGGATGGTGGCAGACGCCAGGCTGGGAGTTATTGAGCTTCTTGCCGAACTGGGCGGGTCTCCTGGGGCCAGCCAGTGGAACAGCAGTGAACTGAACGACATCAGGCAAAAGACGACCGAGGACCTTCGTGCCCTCGCGCCTATCCAGACGGAACTGGTTGAGACTATCCGGGCCGAACTGGATGACGACGCCATTATGGTTGCCGGCACCACTGAAGTTGCCTATTGGGGACACCTGGCATTCCCAGTTCTGAAGCCTCGTTCCTACCTGACCTCGAGCTACTTCGCTACCCTGGGCTACGCTTTTCCCACGGCCCTGGGCGCCAAGGTGGGAAACCCGGATCGCCAGGTGGTCGCCACCATCGGTGACGGCGGGTTCATGTATGCCAACAGCGAACTCTCCACCGCTGTCCAGGAAGGAATCAATGTGGTGACGCTGGTCTTTAACAACGGCCTGCTGGGAGCGTCGCGAGCCGATCAAATGAATCGTTATCACGGCCGCACTATCGGTACGGAGCTTCACAATCCCGATTTTGCTCAGCTTGCCCAGGTTTACGGCGCGCTGGGAATACGACTCGAGGATCGCCGCGAGCTGGGGCCAGCCCTTCGTGACGCCTTGAAAGCCGACCGGCCTGCCGTCATAGAGGTGCCAATGCCGAACCTGCGCCCGCCCTTCCAGACACCGCCCCACGGACTTGAGGCGGTAATCGGGTAGGACCGGAGTTCGGAAGAACGGCGCGAACCTTCAACGAATTTCATCAGTACCAGGCCTGAGCCAATACCTCTCACCATATATGGACGCACATCCAGATACCAAGAGAATTGACCGCTACCGCAGCCAGAGTCTGCGGCTGCTGGAAAGCGCCATGACAGAGTTGCGCAGCGGGCGTTGGAATCGTTCGGAGGAGATGCTCTGGGGCAGCCTCACTTTGGCGGTAAAGGGTGCGGCCCTGAGCCGGGGCGACGAACTGGGTGACGACGAATCAGTCAGGGAGTATGCCGCGGTCCTCGGGTCCGATTTGAGGGACCGCAGAGTCCGTGAATCCTTTGCCCAGTTGGCCTCGCTCACCGAAGCATTGGAGAGAGCCAGAGAAACACGTCGCCGGGTGGAAGGGGTGTTCCGTGCCCTGGATGACATCAGCGGCGCCGTAGAGAGATTGTGGGACCTGGTGGACGCCAACCAGAGTTCTCAAGAATCCAGCGCATAGCCCAATCTGCAAGGCAATTAGCTTCTTAAAGAGAAAAACCATTATGTCATCCTCTATGCCCACTCCCACTCCCGTGCAACTGCACAAGCCCGACCGGGCCCAGCCAGAAGCCGGCCTCCGGGGACGGGTTGTCATCCAAACCCATGGGTGCAAACTCAACCAGGCCGACAGCAGCATGCTGGCCCGACAGTTCCGTCAATCCGGGTATACCCTGGTTGAAGAGGTAAGCGATGCGGACATCTACGTGCTGAACGCCTGCACGGTAACGGCTACGGCCGACTCCAAGGCTCGACAGTCCCTGCGGGCGGCCCGGAGAGCCAATCCCGACGCCGTGATTGTTGCGGCCGGGTGCTACCCCCAGCGCGCCGCCGAGGAACTGGAGAGGATGCCCGCTGTGTCCCTCGTGGTGGGAAACCAGGACAAGGAATCGCTGGTTAGGCGAGCCATATCTGCGCACCTGCAAGTGCAGGGCCGCAATTTTGAAGCGGCCGGGCCAAAAGATTCACCGGAATTTTCTGGCGAGTCCATTTCCGGCAATCTACCCGGGCGCAGCCGCGGGATGGTCAAGATACAGGAAGGATGCGACCAGGTCTGCGCCTATTGCATTGTGCCCAAGGTCCGGGGCAGAGAGCGCAGTATTCCGCCCCAGGAAATCGTTGCAGAAGTCCGGCGAAGCGGCGCTGAGGGCTGCCTGGAGGTTGCGCTGACCGGTACCCAACTGGGCACCTACGGGTTCGACATTCCCGGGGCTAGCCTCAAGAAATTGATCAAAGCAATACTGGATGAGACGGAAATTCCCCGGCTCCGGGTCTCCTCGCTGCAGCCCCAGGAAATTGATCAGGACCTTTTACGGCTCTGGCTGGAGGAATCCCGGCTTTGTCCTCACTTCCATATCCCGCTCCAGAGCGGGTCGGATGCCATTCTGAAGGCCATGCGCCGCCAGTATGACACTACAGGATTTGCCGAGACCGTCAGCATGATTAGGCAATCCATTCCCCATGCCGGCGTAACGGCAGACCTGATTGTGGGGTTTCCTGGCGAAAAAGATTGCGAATTTGAAGAGAGTCTTGCCTTTGTGGAGGATATGCGGTTCAGCGACCTCCATATCTTTCCCTATTCCAGGCGACCGGGAACATCTGCCGCTTACCTGGACGGACATTTGACCGAAGCAGTCAAGAAGGAACGTATGAAGCAAGCCCTGAAGTTGGCACGCCGGTCATTTCAGGAATTCCGATCCGGCCAGTTGGGAACTACTCGTCCGGTTCTTTGGGAAAGCGCTCGCAATTCCGGCGCAGGCAATACACTTTCGGGTTTGACCGACAACTACATCCGAGTGGATTGCAGTGTCGAAGGCTCAGCTGGCCAATATTCAGGCCTGCCCAATTCCATTACCCTCGCCCGCCTGCTTGAGTTGCGGGAAGACCGGGTCACCGCGAAACCGCTTTTCACCAAAGCCAATTGATCAGGCGTTCACCTGATATGCCGGAGCTTGCGCACCGTTTCCTTCCTTTCCGGCGCGGCAACCCGTGATGCTCTATTAGGCAAAGCAAACCATGCAGGCAAAAGGAAAAGCCCCGAGGCTTTCTCGGGGCTTTTGAATTACCTGAAGGTTGCTTACGGTCCTGCTTGTTATCCAATATTCTATCTGGTTGAAGATGCTGGATTCAGTTGCGGCTCTTGATGGTCAGGTCCACCGGCGTTACATATACCATTTCGCCCCGGCGTTCCAGGTACCCGCTCTTCACATCGTGCCCGTGGGAAAACCCCAGGAGCCACCCCATTTTCTCGGCGTCCTTCAAGATGTCCTTTTTCTGCTCCAGGGTGTCCTGGGGGGAGTAGTCAAAGGCCGAAATAACCGGCAAATTTAGGTGAAAGGGAGTCGGCACCAGGTCTCCCATGATTACCAATCGCTCACCGCCGTGGTTGAACAGAACCAACTGGTGTCCCCTGGCCGGCCCGTCACATTGGATAACCTGAAGACCGGGAAATATCTCTGTGTCGCCATCAAGAAGCTCAAGCTGCCCCTTTTCGGCGATGGGCATGAAATTCTCAATGCGATAGGCATACTTGCCGCGCTCACTGGGGTTGCAGGCCTCTTCCCAGGATGCCCTTTGAACGTAGTACCTGGCCCTGGAGAAGGTGGGAACGATGGAACCCGTTCGATCCATCCGAGTGCAACCACCGCTATGCTCAAAATGCAGATGAGTAAGAATGACTGCGCTGATGTCCTTGGGGGTAAGGCCGGCGTTCTTCAGTTCCTTGAACATCCTGCTGGGAACCAGCCCATAGTTTTCCTTGTCCTTGTCGTCCTGATTGGTTCCAACACCCGCATCTACCAGGACCCACTGCCCGCCAACGTTAAACAGCCAGCAGTTCAGGCCCAGGGTAATACGGTTTTTCCGGTCCGTTGAAACTATGTTCTCCCAGACGGTCTTGGGCAACTGTCCAAACAGCGCCCCGCCATCTATCTTTAATGTTCCGTCGCAAACAACCCGAGCTTCCGTAGACACCATAAGCCCACCTCACTTCCAAACTCTGCCTAAAACGTTCCCACGACCTGGTGCCTTGAGGATGAATTTAGGCTAGTATTCTTATGGCCTGAACGCTGGTTCAACCAGTTTTCGGGTAATGATGACTAGACCAATCTGCGAGGTCCCCACCCGGCACTGAATGGATAACAAGATTCCCAAGGGAGGCCACCGGGCCTTCCACTTCGAGAATCCGACCCACGAGAAGAACCGCTAAGGGTCCGGAAGTAAAGCTGCTCCAGGGGTTGGCACACTTCCGAGAGGGGCCCGATTGGTTCGGAGAGTATCATTCAAGGGCAAAAATGACTGGAATGGATGTTAGACTCCGCCCCGTTATGCAAGGTTAAAAGACATTACCTTGGCCGTTGTCAAGGCAAAATTTTAGAAATTTCCTAAAATTAGAAAAATTCATGCCGTGAAATTTTCTTCCCGATTACTCATAGAGTTTGAAGTACGCATTTCCAATGCCCAGGGAAGATACATACACGACCCAAGGCTAGTTGGGGTAATGGGGTAGGCATAATCTCGGTTCGGAAGCCAGTACGAAATTGAATACAATAGTGGATAGCCAGCGCCGCCGGGGCTAAGGCTTTTGGCAGGTGACCGGGCGTCCTGCATTTCCGGGGTGAAAGAATTTCCAGCCTTTCTAGATTGCGGCTAAGGACTCATGAACTGCTCGAGGTCGGACCGTCAGGAGACCGAGTGAGTCGAGCCCTCGACGTGTTCATAATAGGCCTGATTATCGTCAACACCCTTGCTGAGATTCTGGAAACGGTTGGACCCATCTACGACGCGGCGCCCCTGTTCTTTCAGATTCTGGAAGCGGCGTCCATGGCCCTCTTCACCATAGAGTATCTGCTGCGCATGTGGTCTTGCACGGCAGAACCCAGGTATTCCCACCCCCTTTACGGGCGGCTCAGATTTGGCCTTACGCCTTTGCTCCTCATTGACCTGATAGCGCTGGCTCCCTTTTACCTTCCCTTCCTGGGACTGGACGATTTGCGGGTATTGAGGGCCCTGCGATTGCTGGCGTGGGCGGCCCGCCTCGGAAGGTATTTTGAGGGAATTCGCACCCTGGGCATGGTGCTCAGGAGCAAGATTTATGAGCTCCTCACCGTTGTAATGGTGCTTGGTGTAATGCTGGTACTGGCGTCGTCGGTTATGTATTACGCCGAGCACAGGGCCCAGCCTCAAGACTTCGCCAGCATTCCTGAAGCCATGTGGTGGAGCATCATTACGCTTACTACCGTGGGATACGGAGACGTCTCCCCGGTTACGCCCATGGGCAAGTTCATGGCGGGAATAATAGCGGTGATGGGCATTGGCATGTTTGCCCTGCCCGCTGGCATCCTAGGATCAGGTTTCCTGTCCGAGATTCAGCGGCAGAATCGCACGTCCCGGTTTTGCCCGCATTGCGGCGAGCCCCTGGACGACTAGAACCTCAATTCTGATGCAGTGGACCAGCACACAAGAGCTCGACACTGAGGTCGGATGAAAGCTTCAACTGGTCAAATTTTCCAGTGCCCAGCCAAGCCTCGCGGTAACCCTCTCCTTCCCCAGCACTACCATGGTGTCGAACAAGGGAGGGGACACATTTCTCCCGGTGGCAGCCCATCGCAATGTCCCGAAGAATCTGCGAGGGGTTAGTCCCAGTTCCTCTCCCAGGGACCGCATATCCTCTTCGAGCCTTTCCGTGTCAAATTCTGCTGACTTGAGATAGTGCAGGGCCTTCTCCAGGGCCTGCAGAGCCTCTTCTGTAGTCATTCCCCTCTGCACCAGGTTGGCAGGGTCATACTCAGGCTGTTCCTCGAGGAAGTAGGCGATCATGTCGGGGGCCTCAGTCAAAGACTTCAGCCGTTCCTGGATCAGCGGTACGATTGTCAGAAGATAACTGCGATCCAGGGGGAGCAACTCCGGGGCCAGCCCCTGTTCCAGGAAAGGCGTCAAGGCGTCGGCCAGGGATTCAACGTCCATGTCCCGAATATAGACGCCGTTCATCCAAGTCAGCTTTTCCCGGTCGAAGATAGCGGCCGGTTTCCCTACCCGGTCAAGGGTAAAATTATCCACCATGGTTTCCAGGGGCATAACTTCGGTCTTGTCATCCAGCGACCACCCAAGCAAGACCATGAAGTTCCGCAGGGCGTCGGGCAAAAAACCGTCCTCCCGGTATTCCAGGATTGAGGTAGCGCCGTGCCGCTTGGACAGCTTGGCGCGGTCGGGGCCCAGTATCATGGGCAGGTGGCCATGTTCGGGAGGGGTGTATCCCAGGGCTCGATAGAGTTGCAAATGGCGGGGGGCGCTGGACAACCACTCCTCCGCCCTCAATACATGGCTGACCTGCATGAGATGGTCATCGGTCACCACCGCCAGGTGGTAAGTAGGAAAACCGTCCGATTTCAGCAGGATAAAATCATCCACCAGTTCGTTCTGCCACTCCACCTCATCCCTGATCAGGTCTTTCAGCTTGGTTACACCTGTTTCAGGCATGGCAAAGCGCACCACACTCGGGGCGCCCTCATCCTCGAATGCGTTGCGCTCGGCCTGGGTCAGGTGACGGCAACGCCGGTCGTAGCCCAGTGAAACTTTGTTCCGCTCCTGCTCGGCCCGGACCTCCACCAGGCGTTCCCTGGTGCAGTAACACCTGTAGGCGTCACCCTGTTGGATGAGCCTTTCGGCCTCGGCATGATATAAAGGCAGCCGCTCCGATTGGAAATACGACCCGAAATCTCCGCCCACCCTGGGGCCCTCGTCCCAGTCAATGTCCAGCCATTCCAGGCCATCGAGGATGCCGTCAACGGCCCCGGGCACCAGCCTCTCCTGGTCCGTGTCCTCAATCCTGACGATGAACTTGCCGCCGTGATGGCGAGCAAAAAGCCAATTGAACAGGGCGGTGCGAATGTTGCCAATGTGAGGCAATCCTGTTGGGCTGGGGGCATACCTTACACGTACTTCGTCGGCCAAAATTCTTCTCCTGGAAACACCGGCACGTAAGCCCGACAATCAATCGCTGCCAAGCTGCCTGTTAGTTATCCAGCGTCAGGCAATTATGCATTGGGGCCCGTGAGCCGTCTCGCAGGTCACATTGAGAATCGTTATCCCGCATTTTGCGCCTGTTCAATTCTGGCCCATGAATCCCGCAACGACACCGTCCGATTAAAGACGGGCGCACCGGGCATTGAGTCCCTGGAGTCCGCGCAGAAATATCCCTGCCGCTCGAACTGGAAACGGCTGCCCGGCTCCGCATTTGCCAGCCCAGGCTCCACCTGACAATTGGTCAGCACCTTCAATGAGTCCGGGTTCAGCAATGAAATGAAATCCCTGCTGTCTTCGTCGGAATCACCTTCAGGATTTACCAGGAGGTGATCATAGAGGCGGACTTCCACCTGCCGGGAATGGGCTGCGGACACCCAGTGCAGCGTCCCGCGAACCCGCCTGCCGTCGGGCGTGGAGCCGCCCACCGATTCGGGATCGTAGGTGCAGCGCAACTCGATCACCTCGCCGGTCTGCGGATCTTTCACCACTTCACGGCAGGTAATGTAGCAGGCATACCGGAGTCTCACCTCCCGTCCGGGAGCCAGCCTGAAGAACCTGGAGGGAGGGTCTTCACGAAAATCGTCCCTTTCGATATAAACTTCCCTGGAAAAGGGTACTTTGCGGTTCCCCATTGAAGGGTCTTCGGGATTGTTCACCGCGTCAAATTCCTGCTCCGTTCCCTCCGGGTAATTGTCAATGATTACCTTTAGGGGGTCCAGGATCGCCATCACCCGGGGAGCGGAACGATTGAGTTCTTCCCTGATGCAATGCTCCAACAAGGCCATGTTTACCACCGTATCCCTCTTGGAAATGCCGATGTGGTCGCAAAAGGTACGTATGGCTTCCGGCGTGTAACCACGGCGTCGCAGGCCGCTGATCGTTGGCATTCGCGGGTCATCCCAACCGGAGACGTAGCTACCTTCCACCAACTGCAACAGGCGGCGCTTGCTCATCACCGTATTGGTGAGGTTCAGCCGGGCGAATTCGATCTGCTGCGACCGGTACACGTCCAGTTCTTCCAGGGTCCAGTCGTACAGGGGCCGGTGATCCTCGAATTCCAGGGTGCATAGGGAGTGAGTAATCTTTTCGATGGAGTCAGACAGGGCATGCGCGTAGTCGTACATGGGATAGATGCACCAGTCATCGCCCGTACGGTGGTGGGTTGCCCTGCGAATACGGTAGATGGTCGGGTCTCTCATGTTCAGGTTGGGGGACGCCATGTCAATCCGAGCCCGCAGTACATGGGCGCCATCATCGAACTCCCCGGCCCTCATCCGGCGGAACAGGTCAAGATTCTCCTTCACCGAGCGATCGCGGTAGGGACTTTCCTTTCCCGGCTCGGTCAACGTTCCGCGATAGTTGCGAATTTGGTCCGCGGTCAGGCTGTCCACGTAGGCCTTGCCCTCGAGAATCAGTTTCTCGGCAAACTCGTAGAGGGCTCCGAAATAATCTGAGGCGTAATAAAGGTGTTGCCCCCAGTCAAACCCCAGCCACTGAACGTCCTCCTGGATGGAGTTTATGTACTCGACATCCTCCCGCAGGGGATTGGTATCGTCGAACCGCAGATGGCAAATGCCTCCGGGATATTCGGAGGCAACGCCAAAATTCAGGCAAATGGACTTGGCGTGCCCTATGTGGAGATATCCATTCGGTTCAGGAGGGAATCGAGTTACCACCCGCCCCTGGTACTTATCTGTTTTCAGGTCCTCTTCAACAATATTCCGGATGAAATCTGAAGACGTACTGTCCGGAGTAGTCATTCTGGTAGATTCCTTAGAAATGGTTTTGTAAGTGTGGCGCTCTTTCCGCCCTCGAATATTTTAGCACCTGGGGAAATTGAAACGAAAAGGGGACGGTTGGTCAGGCAGTTCTTATTCTCAAAGCTTTGACTTTCATTCAACCTGGCAGTCCAGACCCAGGCTCTGCAGCGCCTGCCGCAAGTCCGCCGGAAGCCGGGACCGGAACTCGACATACTCACCGCTGGAAGGATGACTGAACGCCAGAAAACTGGCGTGCAGGAATTGCCGCGAAATCACGAGGTTACGACGCCCATAAAGGGGGTCTCCAAACAGGGGGTAGCCCAGGTACGCCATGTGGACTCGAATCTGGTGGGTGCGGCCCGTTTCCAGATCCAGCTCCAGCAGGGCATGGTTGTCCCATTCCTTCACCACCCGGTAGGAGGTCCGAGATTCCCTTCCGCCGAGGACAACGGCCATACGCTTACGATTCCTGGGGTCCCGGGCGATGGGTGCATCAATTACCTCTTCTTCCTGGGGGGGTACTCCCACCGTCAAGGCCAGGTAACCCTTCCGTACGTGGCGCTCCTTTATCTGGGCGGTCAGACTGTGGTGCGCCTTCTCTGACTTGGCTACCACCATGAGGCCCGAAGTATCCTTGTCCAGCCGATGCACTATCCCGGGTCTGAGGACCCCTCCTATACCCCTGATGTCGGGGCACAGGGCCAGCAGGGCGTTGACCAGGGTGCCATCCGAGTGCCCCGGCCCGGGATGTACCGACAAGCCGGCGGGCTTTTCCACTACAGCCAGTTCAGAGTCCTGGAAAATAACCGAAACCGGGATGTCCTGAGGCTCCAGATCCAACTCCCTGGGGGGCGGCACTGTAAGTACCACACAGTCGCCGCCGCGAACCTTTTGAGACGGACGGGCGACCCTGCCGTTCAGCGTCACCAGTCCCTGCTTAATCAGCGAATGGATGCGGCTGCGAGTCAGGGAACGCTCCCGGTCCGAGACAAAGCGGTCCAGGCGGCTCGCCCCGGAGGATGCAGTGTATTCTTTCCTTTGGTTGATATTCTTGTCCTTGACTTTCGTCCTGCGCTTGAGGAGGAACTACCTCCGTTGGAGCCTTCTTCGCAGGTGGCGAGCTTCGGCGCGGGGCAAGTATGCTGCGCGGCAAGGGTACCTCCTCCGCGCCCGGTAGCGGCCGCACCCAGCGCAGCGCCCGCGCCGCCTGACCTGATAATTCCTTCTGGGCTCGGTGTCGGCCTCGGACTCCGGGGACGCTTCCCTTCCTCCGCCCGGTCTCAGCAGCACCCAGCCCAGCAGTGCCAGCCCGGAAACGATAGAAGCGTCGGCCAGGTTAAAAATGGGCCAAATGCCTATGTCAATGAAGTCGGTTACCGCACCCAACCGGAAACGGTCCAGCAGATTACCCACGGCGCCGCCGAACTGGAGGGCAAGGCTGAGACGGAGCAGATTGCCGGGCCGTTCCTGGCTATGATAAATCAAGGCCAGAACGGCTATACCCACAAAGGAGACAAAAATCAGCGGCGTGTTGAACCCCTGCAGGATGCCGAAGGCGCTGCCGGTGTTTTCCGCATGGGTAAAACGGAAGAATCCCGTCGCCGGATAAGAATGCCCGAAGGGCAAATAAGCCCGGACCAGGAACTTGGTCAGTTGGTCCAGCAGGAGGAAAATAGCCGCGAGTTGGAGGAGGTCGAAATCCCGGTAAATCGGCCGTTTGCGAAAGACCGGTTTCCCTTCAGGTTCTGAAGCAGCCACGGGAGCGACCGACGTCGGTGTGGCAGCAACGCTGTCGCTTGTCGCAGGCCCGGTACTCGGAGATTCACTGTGGGAGTTGCTGCCAGGCGTCCTGGGTTCTTCTAATTGGGAAAAGCCGTCAACTGTCTCGGAGCCTGGCTGGTTTTCCTCCTGGTCGTGGGACTGTTGCATCGGGAGACTACTTGAGATTCTCCGCGAAAAATTCGGCGACCGGCCCCACAAGCTGCCGCTCCAAACCGCCCCAGAAATGATCGGCGCCGTTCACCACCTCATAACGGGGAGAGCGGGCAAAGGCATCCAGGTTGTCCTGCAGATCTTCGGCTTCTACCAGTTTGTCGCGGCTTCCGGTGATAATCATCGTGGGAGTCTTCGACTTTTTCAGGGGGGTGTCGGAAAGAGCTCGAATATTGGGGGAAACGAGGGCAATGCTCCTGGCTTTCTTCTGCACGGCGGAACTGCCCAGAATCACCGATGTGCCAAAAGAGTAGCCAACCAGGCCCAGCTTGCCGCCATCTACGTTGGGCCAGGCTTTCATCAAATCGAAGGCTCCCAGCACTTCCTGGTGTTCCTGCTCTCCCTTGGTGTGCTCGCCGTCACTGTTGCCCACGCCCCGGAAATTGAACCGGATAGTAGCGAACCCCTGCTCGACCAGGGCGAAGGAAACGGCAATGACAACATTGTTGTCCATGTTGCCGCCAAACAGAGGGTGGGGATGGCAAATTACCACGCCTGGAATGGGGCTGCCCACGTCGTCGGGCGTGGCGACTATACCCTCGAAATTCATTCCCTTGGCCTTGAAACTGACCGCGCTTTGCCGCATTTGCCGTCCTCCAGGGGACCCACCTGTTAACTCAGTTCATATTAGAAGACTCATTAGAGTTTGGCAAGGAATCCTGCTAGAATAGCCGGAATCCTTCATACGGGAGCGCCATACATGAACGTGATTGATTTGCGGAGCGATACCATCACCCACCCTACGGATGCCATGCGGCAGGCAATGGCCGAAGCCGAGGTGGGTGACGATGTCTACGGGGAGGACCCTTCAATAAATTTGCTTGAGCAGAAGGCCGCCCAGCTGCTGGGCAAGGAGGCCGGCCTGCTGACGGCCAGCGGGACCATGAGCAACCTGGTAGCTGCGCTGACCTATTGCCACCGGGGCGATGAAGTCATTATGGGCGACCAGGCCCACATGTTCTGGAACGAATCGGCTGGCGTGTCCGCGTTGGCCGGGGCGCAGGTTCGCCTGGTGCCAAATGACGACCAGGGCCGAATTGACCCCCAGGATTTGGCCGCAGCCATCCGCCCCAGGGGCAACGTACACATGCCACCCACCACCATGGTGTGCCTGGAAAACACCCACAACCGATGCAGCGGCGCCGCCCTCACGCCCCAGGACACCAGAAGGGTAGCCGACGTAGCCCACGAGGCCGGCGCCAGCGTACACATGGACGGGGCCCGCATCTTCAACGCGGCAGTGGGGCTGGAAGTGCCCCCAAGCGAACTGGTGAAGGATGTGGACGACGTGTCTTTCTGCCTTTCCAAGGCGCTCAGTTGCCCGGTTGGGTCCGTCCTTTGCGGGACCGAGGAATTTATCGGGGAAGCGCGACGCTGGCGTAAAATGGTTGGCGGGGGCATGCGGCAGGCCGGGGTGCTAGCGGCAGCGGGACTGGTAGGCCTGGACACCATGATAGAGCGTCTGGCCGATGACCACGCCAATGCTCGCCGGCTGGCCCAGGGTCTTTCGCGAATTGAAGGCATCAACGTTGATCCCGAAAGCATCCAGACCAACATTGTTATATTTGAGATTGATCCATCCATCGGAACCGCTCCGGAAGTGCTGCAAGCGCTGGCGGAGGCAGGCGTTAAGGTAACTCCTTCCCGCACCCAGACCCTGAGGATGGTAACCCACCGCCAAATCAGCGGGGATGACGTAGAAGACGCCCTGGCAAGGGTTTCGGAGGTGATGGAGAAACTTGGAGCGACAAGAAGCAGTTAAGTTAAGTGTGTGGGCGATTCGTTAACCGGCGGGCGTAGGTGACGGGCAGGTTTTTGATTGGAGGATTTGTCCTGCACCCCATCGCCACGTCTGTCCCGGCTTGAATTAGCTGTAGCGACTTCAGTAAAGACATGGACGATTAGGAGAATACGATGGCCAACATTTCCCTCGACAAGTCAAGAACGGCGCTGCTGATTGCCGACTTCTACGCTGAGATGATGAACACCATTCCTCATGCCATTGACCGGGGAGTTGTAGGCAAGACCCAGGAGTTGCAGCAAGCGGCGAGGGCTGCGGGGATAATGGTCTGCTATTCCGCCACTGTTTTCCGGCCGGGCTATCCCGAGATAAGCGAGCGTAACAAGACCTTCAGCCAGCGCAAGGCGTCGGGCCAACCGGCCATTTTCGACCCATTGCAGGTCATACATGAAGCGGTCCGACCGGCCGACGGGGAAGTAGTGGCGGGGAAGCACCGGGTCAACGCCATGTTTGGCACAGACCTGGAAATGTCCCTGCGAGCCAACAACATTGATACCCTGGTAATTCTCGGCTATGCAACCAGCGGGGTCGTCCTCTCCACAACTCGCTATGCGTCCGACGCAGACTTCCGGCTGTTCATAGTGGAAGACTGCTGCTCGGACCAGGACCCGGAAGTGCATGACTTTCTGACGCAGCGCATTTTTCCGCGCCAGGCAGAAGTAGTTACCGCGGCGGACGTGATTCAGGCATTGTCCGGCTGACCTTCCCCGGAGTTTCCCCACCACTCCCGGACCCGGCGCTCAATTTCCTGCTCCTTCCCTTCGGTGGAAGGCTCGTAATAGCGCGCGTCTGCCATCGCGGGGGGCAGGTATTCCTGCTCTACGAATCCGCCCGAGAAATCATGGGCATAACGGTACCCCTTGCCGTATCCCATTTCCCTCATCATGCCGGTCACCGCGTTCCTGAGATGCAGGGGTACCGGGTCGTTGGGCTTTTTTCTGACGTCATCCAGGGCCCTTTCCAGGGCCATATATGCGGAGTTGCTCTTGGGCGAGGTCGCGAGAAATACCGTTGCCTCGGCCAGCGGAATGCGCGCTTCGGGCATGCCGAGGAAATGCACTGCCTGCTGGGCAGCCACCGCCAGGGGCAGAGCCTGGGGTTCAGCGAGACCAATATCTTCAGAGGCCAATACGACCAGCCTGCGGGCAATGAAGAGCGGGTCTTCTCCGGCTTCCAGCATTCTGGCCAGCCAGTAAATTGCGCCGTCCGGGGAGGAACCTCGAACCGACTTGATAAACGCGGAAATAGTGTCGTAATGCCCTTCCCCAGCCTTGTCATACAAGGGGGACCTGCGCTGGAGGGCATCAGAAATGACCTCCATGGTTATTTCACGGCTGCCCGAGTTTGAATCCGAACCTGCCTCCCCCTGAAGGGCGAAAGCGGCCGTTTCCAGGGCGTTCAGGGCAACCCGGGCGTCGCCATTGGAAATATTGACCAGATGTTCTAAAGCGTCGCCGGCCAGGCTGACTTCAAGGGTTCCCAGTCCCCGCTCCCGGTCTTCCAGGGCGTTCCTTACAATGCTGCCTACCTCTTCAGCCGTCAGCGACTGGAGGGTAAAAACGCGGCAACGCGAAAGCAGGGGAGCGTTAACTTCAAAGGAGGGATTTTCCGTGGTAGCTCCGATGAAAGTGACCGTACCGTCTTCCACATGGGGAAGGATGACGTCCTGTTGAGCCTTGTTGAAGCGGTGTATTTCATCAACGAATAGGATCGTTCGGCCCCGGTACATCCCCTGCCGTTCCCTGGCCTCGCCTACAATGCGGCGTAGGTCGGCAACCCCGGAGGTCACGGCGCTTACCGGTTCAAAGGTGGCCTGGGTTGCGGTGGCGACGAGCCGGGCCAGGGTTGTCTTGCCGCTGCCCGGCGGCCCCCAGAGAATGAACGAGGGCAACCTGTCGGCGGCGAGGGACCGGCGCAACACCCGGTCCTGGCCCAGCACATGCTCCTGCCCCTGGAATTCTTCGAAAGTCCTGGGGCGCATCCTTTCCGCCAGGGGGGCAGTTACCCCGGCCTGCTGCCGTCGCCCAAAATCGAACAGGGAGTCCGCCGAAGCCAACAGGGGCCTACTTGAAGTGAGGAATAACCTCTTCCGCGAAAAGTCGCATCGAGGCTTTAACGTCTTCGTTGGGCATTAACCCGCCGGCGGCGAACCAGCACATGAATTCGTCCGCGCCCAGCAACTCCTTGATTTCTTCCAGCTTATCAATAATCCTGTCGGGACTACCCATGGCAGAGAGCTCCGTAGAAACATGCTCATAACTCAAATCGCGGGTCCGTCCGGTAATTACCCGCGACCGGTTGCCTTCCAGAATGGATAAGTAATTTCGGACACTGGCCTCGAATTCCCGGTTGGCGCTGCCGTTCTCGTCGCGGGAGGCGTGTACCAGTACATTTATGTTTACCTTTTTCTCGGACGGGTTGTGCCCGTTCTCCACCAGGCGCTTGCGGTACTCCTTGAGACCTGATGTCGCGCCGTCCAAGGTCACCACAATGGGAGCAATCAATATATTCTGCCCCAACTCCCCAACCATGGGGAAAGTGTCCACGCTGTTGGAGGCTATATAGACGGGCGGATAGGGCTTCTGGTAAGGCTTGGGAACGACTCGCACTCCCGAAACCTGATAGTACTTCCCATCATAATGGAGCTCGTCCGACGTCCACGCCTTTAGCACCAGGTCCAGCCCCTCCAGGAACCGGTCGCGGCCCTCGTCCACCTGTATTCCGTAGCCCGAGTACTGCTGGAGCATGGCCCCACGGCCCGTGCCGAGTATGGCCCTTCCTTCGGATATTATGTCCAGGGTGGCAAATTCCTCGGCCATTCTTACCGGATGGTGCAGCGGCAGGAGATTTACCGCGGTGGCGATTTTCACCCGGCTGGTGGACTGGGCAATGGCCGAGCCGAGCAGCAGGGGAGCAGGCAGCACGGAGAATCTGGGATTGAAGTGAACCTCCGCAAGCCACACCGTGTCGTACCCCAGTTCGTCGGCATACTGGGCCTGGGAGATGATATCCGCATACCGATTTGCCGGCGTCTGGTAGTCGGCACAAGGTAACTGGTCGAAGATTCCAAATTCCATGCTGGCTCCTATCAACAGGTCCCAGGTCAGATGTCAGGGGGCCATTAAGCTCAAAGAGGGAACGCGTCCGGCACTACAGGGGAATGTTGCCGTGTTTCTTGGCGGGAAGACTGTCCCTCTTGTTTCGCAGCATTTCCAGGGCGCTGATTATGCGGCCCCGGGTTTCCGCCGGATCAATTACGTCGTCCAGAAATCCCTGGCCGGCGGCAATATAGGGATTGGTGAACTTTTCCTGGTAATCGGCAATCAGCTCCTGCCGCCGGGCTTCGGCGTCATCTGCCCTGGAAATATCCTCGCGGTATATTATGTTCACCGCGCCGTCCGGGCCCATAACCGCGATCTCGGCCGAGGGCCAGGCCAGATTAATGTCGGCGCGAAGGTGCTTGCTGCTCATCACGATATATGCTCCGCCGTAGGCCTTGCGAATTATGACGCTGACCTTGGGGACCGTGGCCTCGGCGTAAGCGTAAATCAACTTGGCGCCGTGCCGGATAATTCCGCCGTACTCCTGGTCCACACCTGGCATAAACCCCGGCACGTCAACCAGGGTCACCAGGGGGATGTTGAAGCAATCGCAGAATCGGACGAATCTGGCCGCCTTGGACGAAGCGTCAATGTCAAGGACGCCGGCGAGGTAGGAGGGTTGATTACCGATTATGCCCACGGTGCCGCCGTTAAAGCGGCCAAATCCAATTACAACGTTGGGCGCAAAGTCGGGCTGGACCTCCATGAATTCTTCAATGGGTACCTCTTCGAGTTCTTCTTCCCCACCGATATCCACGATCCGATAAATCAGGTCGCGAATATCATAAGGACGGTTGGGTTCGTCCGGTACCAGATACCTCAATTCCGGGTCTAGCCGGTTGACCGGATCACCCAGAGAGGCTCGGGGCGGGTCTGCGACGTTGTTGGATGGAAGGAACCCCAGCAACCGCCTTACTTCGGCCAGGCATTCGTCCTCGCTTTCGTGAACGAAATGGGCCACCCCGCTGCGGGTAGCATGAGAATTTGCCCCGCCCAGTTCCTCATGGGTTACCTCCGCCCCGGTGACGGCCTTAACCACATCCGGCCCGGTGATATACATCTGCCCAGTGCCCCTTACCATGAATATGAAGTCGGTAATGGCCGGTGAATAGACCGCTCCACCGGCCGAGGGCCCCATGATGACGGAGATCTGTGGAATTACTCCTGAATAAAGGGTGTTGCGGAGGAAAATGTCCCCGTAGGCTCCCAGGCTGATAACTCCTTCCTGGATCCGGGCGCCACCCGAGTCGTTGATGCCGACCAGCGGGCAGCCGGTCTTTCCGGCCAGGTCCATGATCTTGCAGATCTTTTCCCCAACGACTTCCGACAAGGAACCGCCAAAGACCGTGAAATCCTGGGCGTAGGCGAAAACCTGGCGGCCATCCACCAGGCCGTACCCGGTCACTACCGCATCGCCCATAACCTTTCGGTCGGCCAGCCCGAAATCGGTTGTCCGATGGGTTACGAAGGAGTCAATCTCCTGGAAAGTGCCCTCATCCATCAGGCGGGTAAGGCGTTCGCGGGCGGTAAGTTTTCCCCTGCTGTGCTGCTGCTCAATTCGCTGGGCGCCCCCGCCTTGCCGTGCCCGCCGCCGCATCTCCTGAAGGTTGTCAATTTTCTGGTCGATTATGCGTTTCTCGGTGGTCAAGGCTTCTCCCCGGAACCGGTTCGGCGTAAAGCTCCGCTTTCGGCAGGTACGTTGGAATGCCTGCCCCATTATAACCGATAGCCAGATATAATGAAGAAAGACTTACCCTCCGGCAGGTTGGCGCATGAGCACATTTCCGGCGCCCCTCGCGCAATCCATAGAAACCCGTGAATAGCTTGAAAATCAGCAATCTAACGGACATGACCGTCAGCGGAGGAGAACCGCTGGTTTGGGGTGTCCGGACTTACGTCATGGGCATTATCAATCTGAGCCCGGACTCCTTTTCCGGGGACGGCCTGGGAGCCGACATTTCGGCCATTGTAGAGCAGGCGTTGCGATTCCAGGAGGCCGGAGCGGATTTCATTGACGTTGGGGCTGAGTCCACCCGGCCCGGGGCTGCACCCATTGCGCCGCAGGACGAAATCCGGCTGCTGGCGCCTGCCCTGGAGGCGTTGAGCCCCGTGGTCAAAATTCCCATCAGCGTGGACACCTACAAGGCGGAGGTAGCGCGCCGGGCACTGGCCGCCGGCGGCAGCATCATAAACGACGTCTGGGGGTTGAAGGCCGAACCTGAGGTTGCCAAAGTAGCTGCCGAGGCCGGAGCCCCCCTGATTTTGATGCACAACCAGAAGGGGCGAAGCTACCGCTGTCTGTTGCCTGACGTTAAGGAAAGTCTTTCCGGTAGCGTGCAGATTGCACTCGCTGCGGGGGTCAGACGGGAGAACATTGTTCTGGACCCAGGGATAGGCTTTGGGAAGACTCCCGACCATAACCTGGAAATCCTGCGCCGTCTGCAAGAATTAAAGGAGCCAGGACTTCCCTTGCTGGTGGGGTCTTCTCGCAAGTCCACCATAGGGTTCGTACTCAATCTCCCTGTGGAGGAGCGGCTGGAAGGAACGGCCGCAACTGTTTCCTTGTCCATCGCCGGAGGAGCCGACATAGTCCGGGTTCATGACGTCAAGCAGATGGTTCGAGTCTGCCGCATGACCGACGCCATTGTCAGAGGCTGGAGGCCGGAAAATTGGGGTCGTTAGGGCCTGACTTGATCACGTCTTACCTGGGCCTGGGCTCCAACATGGGAGACCGCTTCTACCACCTGGAGCGTGCCGTGGTCACTCTGGGTTCGAAACCGGGCATTACGGTCAAAGCATGTTCCTCCATTTACGAAACCGAGCCGTGGGGTTACACCGACCAGGCGAAATTCCTGAACTGCGCCATAGAAATCTCCACCTCGAAGACGCCTGAGGGATTGCTGAATCTGGCCAAGGAGATTGAAGGGGAAATGGGACGGGAGGCGGGAATACGTTTCGGTCCCAGAAATATAGACATTGACATCCTGCTCTTCGGTGACCGGGTGGTCAACCTGGCTTCTCCCGACCTTCAGATTCCGCATCCCAGGATGACCCAACGGGCTTTTGTACTCATTCCCCTGGCTGAGCTGGCGGGAGACATTCGGCACCCAACCGCCGACGCACGCATATCCGACTTGGCTGCCCTGGTCGAAGGCAGGGAGGGAGTTCGAATCTGGACCAAGGCAATTACTCTCAATCCAGGCAGGTCGGACTAGGTATTTGCGTGTTGCGTACAGGTTTGGCGGGCGCAAACTGTTGACAATCTGACGGCGCTAAAGCATATTTATGGGCAGCGATTTCGTCGTCTGATTGACGGCGTTTTCGTTATGTCTGGCAAAATCAATTAATGCAAACGTCGCGGCCATTGGGCGCGACGTGGAAAAGCGGAGGGTGATACTGGAATGGCAGACAAGCAGCTGATTTTTGACGACCAGGCCCGGGCCAGCCTGATGAAAGGCGTAGATGAACTGGGCAGGGTTGTAGGTCTAACCCTGGGTCCCAGCGGCAGAAACGTGCTGTTGAACCGCATGTGGTCTCTGCCCGTGGTTTGCAGTGACGGCGTCACCATTGCCAAAGAGGTGGAACTGCCCGACGTTTACGAGAACATGGGCGCCCAGTTGGTCAAAGAGGCCGCCTCCAAGACCAATGATGTCGTGGGCGACGGGACCACAACCTCCGTCGTCCTGGCCAGGTCCCTGGTCCGGCAGGGTTTCATGAATATCGCGGCCGGCGCCAACGGCATGACCCTGAAGATCGGCATAGACAAGGCCGTCAACGCGGTTGTCCAGGAGATTGGCCGAAGCGCCATCCCGGTTGAGAACCAGGAACAGGTTGCCAGGGTGGCCGCTTTGTCCGCTCACGAGGAGGGCATAGCCGCCCAGATTGCCGAGGCCATGGACAAGGTCGGGCGTGAAGGCGTAATTACGGTCGAAGAATCCAAGTCAATGATTGACGAGTTGGATATCGTGGAAGGGATGCGACTGGACCGCGGTTATTTGTCGCCCCATTTCGTTACAGATCCCCAACGCATGGAGGTGGTGCTGGACGAACCCCTGGTTCTAATCACAGATACCAAGGTCTCATCGGTAAACGACATAGTTTCCACGCTGGAAAAGGTTTCGCAAGCCGGCGGTCGGCCTCTCGCCATCATCGCCGAAGATGTGGAAGGCGAGGCGCTGGCCACCCTGGTAGTGAACAAACTGCGGGGCACCATCAGCTGCGTTGCCATCAAGGCTCCCGGGTTCGGTGACCGGCGCAAGGCTCTGCTGGAAGACATCGCTGTGATGACGGGGGCGACCGTAATCAGCAACGACACCGGCCTCTCCCTGGACTCCGTGGAAATCAACCAACTGGGCTCCGCGCGCCGTATCGTGGCCTTGAAGGATGAAACGACCATAGTGGAAGGCAGGGGAGTTCCCGAAGACACCGAGTCCAGAGTTGCCCAGATACGCGTGCAGATTGAAGAAACCACCTCCGACTACGACCGGGAGAAGCTGCAGGAAAGGCTGGCGGCCCTGGTAGGCGGCGTGGCGGTCATCCGGGTGGGAGCGGCTACGGAACCGGAAATGAACGAGCGCAAGTCTCGGGCTGAAGACGCTCTCTCAGCAACCCGGGCCGCCGTCGAAGAAGGGATCGTACCCGGAGGCGGTGTAACCTTGGTCAGGGCAGAGCAATCTGTCGACGACCTGGCATGTTCCTTGTCCGGCGACGAGGCCCTGGGCGCCCGGCTGGTGAGGGACGCGCTGGCTGAACCCCTGATGCTCATCGCCGACAACGCAGGCCACCCCGGCCAGGTTGTCCTCGACCGGGTCAGGGACGGCGAGGGCGATTGGGGTTTCGACGCCGAAAAGGGTGAATTTACCCACCTGGTCCAGTCCGGAATCATAGACCCGGCCATGGTAACCCGTTCGGCGTTGCAGAACGCCGGCAGCATCGCCGGAATGTTGTTGACCACCCAGGCCGTCGTTGCGGAGATTCCCGTATTCAAGCCCTTGCCGGCCGACGTCCACGACTTCATGCACGACTAATCGCGCTACTGGAATTTCTAGGGTGCGGGAAAGCTGCAAGATTGCAAACGCACCTCAGCGTCAGGGTTGCATTGCGGGGAGCCTGGATGGATATGGCTCCCCGCACCGTTTTTCTGAGGTAAATTGGGGGTAGAAGATTGGAAGGAGCTGCGCTGGACCGGGCAACAATCCGGGATCTAATCACCATGCCCCGGGGAGGCAGCTTGCCGTTGGTGGAAGGATTGTTCGACTTGGAAGAACAGCTGCAACCCAACGGCATTGACCTTTGCCTCGATACGGTCGCTCGCATTCTGTCTCCGGGCGCCATCGGCAGAGACAACATGGACAGGAAAATTCCGGAAACTGAGCTCGTCAATTTCGGATCCGACGAATGGGTGGAGCTTCCCCAGGGTCCCTACCTGGTTTCCTTCATTGAGGTGGTCAACATTCCCTTGGACCTTATGGCCCTGGCTCGGCCTCGGTCCAGCCTGGGACGCAGCGGCGTCAGCATTCACCCAGGGGTTTGGGATGCCGGCTACTCAGGCCGTTCGCAGGCGCTGCTAAACATCAGCAATCCGGGAGGCTATCGCATGCAGCGGGGCGCCAGGATAATGCAGATGGTATTCTTTCGATTGGAGAAGCCGTTAGAGCAAGGGTACCTGGGCCGTTACCAGGATGAGGGATTATAGGCGAGAGCTATGTTAGAGTTCCCGAATAAAGGCGCCGCCACCTCGCTGGTAAAGGAATCTGCGTTGCAGGCCGGATTCGACCTGGTTCGAATAACCTCGGCTGAAGAGTTTTCCTCAGACCGTGAAGCTGCGCTTAAACGAATCAACGACGGCCTGATGGACGGTCTGCCGTGGTACACCCCAGAACGGGTTCGCCGTGGCACTTCTCCCGAAACATTGCTTCCGGGGGCCAGGTCAATAATCTGCCTGGCCCTGAACTACTTCCCGCAAGAGGTCACCAGCGATGAGGGGGCCACCGGCGGCGGCAGACTTGGGAAAATAGCCAGATACGCCCGAGGGAAAGACTATCATCGACTGATGAAGCGAAGGATGCGAAAACTGACGCTGGAGCTTGCAGAAAAACTGGGTAACCGGTTCTCGGCCAGATGGTACGTTGACGACGGCCCCATGCTTGATCGCTCCGCTGCAGCCAGGGCAGGTCTCGGCTGGTTCGGCAAGAACTCCAACCTGCTGACCCCGGAGTTGGGCTCATGGGTATTCCTGGGACAGATAATTACGGACTTGGAACTGGACCCCGATCCACCCCTCAGGAAGAGTTGCGGTGATTGCGTGAGGTGCATGGATGCCTGTCCCACGGGCGCAATAACTACCCCCTATGTCATTGACAACAGCAAGTGCATCTCTTATCTGACCATCGAAAACCGTGGGCCAATTCCCGTCGAACTCAGGCCCAAAATGCTGGACTGGGTTTTTGGCTGCGACATCTGCCAGGAGGTCTGCCCGGTCAACCGAAAGGAACAACCGACCGGAGAGCCGGCTTTCTCACGACAGGAAATGACGGCGGTCAACCTTGTAGAAATTCTGGGGCTTTCAGAGGAAGCCTTCACCGAACGCTTCGGGGGCACCCCTGTCAAGAGGGCAAGAAGGAACGGTTTGCAACGCAATGCCTGCGTAGCCCTGGGGAATTTGAAGAGCATTGAGGCTGTTCCTGCCCTGGGAAGGGCGCTTCGGGAGAGCGAACCCTTGGTGAGAAGCCACGCCGCATGGGCCCTGGGCGAGATTGGAGGAGCAAAGGCGGTGTCCTTCCTGGAAGGGGCGACCCGGGAAGAAACCGACTGTGCAGTGATTGGGGAGATAAATTCAGCCCTGAAACGTGCCAGTTCTCGAGGGTAAGTTAGGCCCTATCTCAGGCCTGGGCGGTAGAGCATCCTTGGCGCTTCGCCTTTACCGGATGCATTTTCAAGAACTACCCAATGCCTCGGCCCAGGCATGTAAGGGAAACCTCCGGAACGGCGCCATCCCTTCCTGACTTTCCCCCATAGAGTGGGTAAGGGTCTTGAATCAGGCTTTGGTTTCAGGCCTGGGCCGCGCTGGGGGCAGCCTTTGGCGCTGCGTCCCTGCGGCCGCCCGACCTTCGTTGCTTGCGATTCCGGCTGCCCGTAGCCACGGGCGCGGGAGGAGCATCCCTCAGATATTCCCGGCCGAACTTCAGCTTCTTCATCTCCTCTTCGATAAGGAAGAAGTCACCCTTCGGCAGCAGATGCAGGTTGCCCTGGAAGGCCATATACCAGTCTTCAGGAGGCCAGCGCCGTACGTAGTCCAGGCGGTGGGCAAGTAGACCTGCAGTAATGTATTGCTCCTCGTCCAGAACCAGCTCCGGCTTAATCTCTATCAGATAGGGCCAGGTGGCGCTGCCTTCGTTTTGCCAGACGCTGGATTCTACCTCTTTGTAGGAAGCGGTTACGGTGGCCGTGGCGGCGAATTTGCGAATCCCGAATACGTAGAACAGCAACCTGTCTTCCTTCTCCACTCGCTGGACCTTGCGGCGGTACTCGGACTTCAAGCCCTGTTTTGTAAACTCAAGGCCGCGGGTAATGTTGAAGTTCTCCTCGTTACATGTAATCATCCAAAAGTTTCTGGGCATGGCATCCCTCGTTGCTCTACCGAAGCAAGGCTGCTTCGGTGCAGGTCCTCGTCCCTCAGTGGGACGTTGGTCAATAAAGAAAGTTGAACGAAATCTTTGCTACTACCTATTCTAGCATGGGTATGGCCATCGCTCGTTCGCCAGGGGAGCAGAATGCCGATAGCCAAGCGTTGTCCCACATTGCGGAATTAGTGTAACATCTTCCCGAACACAGACGGACTGCCGCTTGGCGCTTCGTTCAGGAGGAATTAAGAGCATGACCTCAAGCTCGACCGGTCAAAGGGATATCGCCATTGTGGGTGTGGCTGAGTCCGACGAAATGGGTACGGTGCCCAATAAATCATCCCTGCAGCACCACGCTGAAGCCGCTTACAATGCGCTGGAAGACGCCGGCATCGCCAAATCCGAGGTTAACGGACTCTTAACCGCAGGTTTCTCCACCCTGGCCACTGCGGAATACATGGGAATTCAGCCTGGGTTTACGGATAACACCTCGGTGGGCGGTTCTTCCTTCGTGATACACGTAGCCCATGCCGCCGCCGCCATCCGAGCCGGCTATTGCGACACCGTCCTTATCACCCACGGCCAGGCGGGTCGCTCCACCCGGGCAAGGATACCTGCGGACCCCAATCTGCCGGTGGCCCAGTACGAGTCTCCTTACGGCCTGATCGGCCAGCCCATTAACTACTCAATGGCCTGCACCCGGTATATGCACGAGTACGGCGAGGACCGCACCAGGGAAGCCATGGCGGAAATAGCGGTTTCCACCCGCAAGTGGGCGAACCTCAACCCCAAGGCGGTCATGCACGAAACCCCGATGAGCTTTGACGACTACCATAACTCCCGCTGGGTTTCCTGGCCCTTTCATCTGTTTGACTGCTGCCTCGTTACCGATTCGGGGGCGGCCATTGTGGTCACAACTGCCGAAAAGGCGGCCAACTGCAAGAAGGCGCCGGTGTGGCTTTTGGGAGCTGCAGAGGGTCACGACCATAACCTTATCAGCGCCATGCCCTCTTATACCTCCCTGATAGCGCGCGAAACCGGCCCGAACGCGCTGCAGCGGGCAGGTGTGACCCACGACGATATTGACGTGACCCTGATTTACGACTCCTTCACCTACACTGTGATGCTGTCGCTGGAGGGCCTGGGATTCTGCGGCCCTGGAGAAGCTCCCGACTTTGTGGCTGGCCAGCGGACGGCACCGGGTGGAGACTTCCCCCTGAACACGGCGGGCGGCGGCCTCTCCTATACCCATCCGGGTATGTACGGCAGCTTTCTGCTCGTCGAGGCTGTTCGGCAGTTGCGCGGAGAGGGCGAAGACCGCCAGGTTAAGGCCAAGGACGGCAGCGACAGTCCCAGGATTTCCCTGGTAAACGGCACCGGCGGTTCGCTGTCTTCAACAGGAACGGTGGTGCTGGCCAGGGACTAGCAATTTTATAGTCGGCGAAAAATACCATTAAATACCCAGGGGTTGAACTAATCCATGGACATAGGAATTATCGGTCTTCCTCTCTCGGGGAAGACCACCGTATTCAACGCTTTGACCCGCGGCCACGCTGATACCAGCGGAGCCAGCGGGTCAGCTACTGAAATGCACCTCGGAGTGGTGAAGGTACCCGACCCCAGGCTGGAAGTTCTGTCGGGTATGTACAACCCTCGCAAGGTTGTGCCCGCGGAGATTAAATACTGGGACGTACCGGGGCCGGAATCCCTGGCCAAGTCCCAGGGTATCGTGGGCAAGTACCGCAACATCCTGCAGGGGGCAGACGCTTTCCTGCTGGTTGTTCGGGCCTTTGATAATCCGGCAGTGGCCCACCCCCTGGTTTCTGTTGAACCCGGTCGGGACGTGGAGGCCATGGTCGGCGAACTTACGTTTGCCGACCTGGAGGTTATGGAACGGGCCACCGAAAGGCTGGAAGATGGCATGATGAAGGCCAAACCTGCGGAGCGCCCAGCCATGACCAGGCAATTGGAAGCCGTGCGGAAGGCAAGGGAAGGCCTGGAAGCCGGTGTGCCGCTTCGTTCCCAGTCATTGACCGAGTCGGAGTCAGCTATCCTGGATATTTACCAGTTACTGACCCAAAAACCGGTCATAGTTGTTTTCAACACCGATGAGGACGGCGAGGAACCTTCCCTGGCTGAGTTGGACCTGGCGCTGCCGGCAGGAGTAAAACTGGGTGAGGTATGCCTGAGCGCCAAGTTGGAAGCCGAACTGGCGTTGATGTCCGAGGAGGAGGATGAGGAATTCAGGGCCGACCTCGGGTTGGACGAATCAGCCATGACCAAGGTTATACGAACCAGTTACAGTACCCTGGGACTGATTTCCTTTCTGACAGTGGGACCGGACGAGGTGCGGGCCTGGAGTGTGCCCGAGGGAATCGGAGCGCAGGAGGCGGCAGGGACTATTCACACGGACTTTGTTCGCGGATTCATACGGGCTGAAGTAATTCCCTATGAAGACCTCCGACGCTGCGGCAACATCGCCCAGGGTCGGAAGGAGGGAGCCTTGCGCTCCGAGGGCAAGGCATACCAGGTAAGGGATGGCGACGTAATCAATTTCCTGATTAACGTCTGAGCCGTTGTTTGACTTGTCAGATGCCGACAATCAGGACATTCCGGCCTGAGGATTCCGCCACAGTTCGGCGCCTGTTTGCCGCGGGACAGCGGGACTTTTCGGCAGGTCTTGAGGCTGAAGTTGAAGCATACATCTGCCTATCCCTCAACGCGGACCTCTCCGATATTCAACGCCACTACCTTGCGGTTAACGGGTCCCATTTCTGGGTCGCGGAATCAATGCTTGAGGTCGTTGGCATGGTGGGGGTGCAAAGACTTAGCAATGAAGAGGCAGAACTGCGCCGGATGAGCGTTGCTTCTCACGCCCGCAGGCAAGGCATAGAGCAAAGGTTGCTGGAGACTGTGGAGGGCCATTGCCTGGAAGAGGGATTCAGCAGGATGGTCCTCTCCACCGTTACGCAGCTGCAGCCTGCCATTGCCATGTATCAGAAAGCAGGGTTCCGATTGGACCGGGAGGAACCCTACGGGTCAATGACGGTTAGGTATTTCGTAAAGGACCTGAATGGACCTACTGCTTCTCCAGGGGGCGGGCAAAGCTGAGTTCATGTCCATCCGGGTCGAAGATGTGAAAATATCGCTCTCCCCAGGGAGCATCGGCAGGATCGGTGTCGCTCTTCAATCCCTGGCTCACCAGTTGGGCATGGAGTTCATCCACGTCGTCCACGTAGAAGATGACCCTTCCCCACCAGCCAACCGGTTGGTCGGTGGCGATAAGGTTGAGGTAGCCGCCACCGATTCCAAAGCTGGTAAATCCGGCGCTTTCGCCGCCATACAGCATATTCAGTCCTACCAGGTCTCGATAGAAGACCACGGACCGAGCCATGTCTTTAACCGAGAGGGTAACAGCGCTGATACTCTCAACCGGCAAATTTTTCTCCTCAATGAACAACACTGATATAATGAGCGCGAAATGACACCCTACGTTAATGGTAACAAACAGGCCAAAGCTGAGGCAAAACCCGGAGCGCTGAAATCAGGCGCTTTGGAGGAGGCTTGGCAACGACTGGAATCCATTCTTCAGGATATGGAGTCCGTCATCGTTGCTTTTTCGGGGGGCGTGGACAGCGCCCTGCTGGCTTACGCCGCTCACCGGACCCTGGGAAGCTGTTCCTTGGCCGTAACTGCGGTTTCTCCCGCCCTTGCAAGCAGAGAGCTTGAAATCGCGACCAGCCTGGCCGCCCAATTGGGGTTTGCTCACCGCACCATCCGAACGTCGGAACTGGAGCGGGAAGGCTACGCGGCCAATGCCCCCAACCGCTGCTATTTCTGCAAGACGGAATTGTATTCACACCTCTGCCAGATGGCGAGAGCCGAAGGCTACGCCTGGGTGGCCAACGGGGCAAACCTGGACGACCTGGGAGATTATCGCCCGGGACTGCTGGCCGCCGAGGAAAACCAGGTGCGCAGCCCCCTCGTCGAAGCGGCCATGGACAAGGAAATGGTCAGGGAGATGGCCCTGGGCCTGGAGATTCCGGTCTGGGATAAGCCTGCACAACCCTGCCTTTCTTCCCGGATACCTTATGGCATTCCAGTTACTGCGGAAACTCTGTCCAAGATAGAGCGCGCCGAGGACTACTTGAAGAGCCTGGGCCTCCGGGAGGTTCGGGCCCGGCACCACGATAACCATTGCCGGGTAGAAGTAGCGGAATCAGAGATGGAATTGGCTTTCGCGCATCGCCGGGAGATCTCCGCCAACCTTAAGCGGATTGGCTACCTGTGGATTTCCCTGGACCTTTCGGGGATGAGGTCCGGCAGCCTTAATGACCAGTTGGGTACGTCTATACCGGTGAAGGGCTCCCCTATTCAGTAGCATCTGGTTCTCCCTTCTTTGGGATTGAAATACGACCATGACAACTTGGTTCCAAGTCGAAGAAACTATCGCAAAACCGGTACTGGCTGACCCAACGGGTACTCTATCCTTCCTTTTCGCCGTCACCCTAACCCTCCCCCTGTGGGAGAGGGGAATTCTGAGATAGTTGCTAAGGTAGTTCCATGAAAGCGGCCTACATACAGTCCATCGGGGGCGCCAGCGGAGATATGCTCCTGGGCGCCCTTATTGATTTGGGACTTTCGGTGGAAGCACTGCAGGAAGGTTTGTCGCTCCTGAGTATCAATGGATACGAACTTTCGGCAGCGCAGGAGCACAGGTGTGAGATCCGAGGTACAAAGCTCTCAGTTACGCTATCGGAGGACATCAAGCACTCCCCCAGGGCGCTTTCGGGAGTTGTTGCCTCCAGCGACCTGCCCAAACCGGTAAAGGACAACGCACTTCGGATACTGCGTAACCTCTGGCGTGCCGAGGCCCGGGTACATGGCGAAGAGTCCGGGGACCTCGAACTGGAAGAACTGGGCACGGTTGATACCCTGGTTGATATTGCAGGATTTGCCTGGGGCTTGCATCATCTAGGCATTGACCAGGTTTATTCTGCTCCGCTAGTACTGGGGGCTTCATCTCCCCCGCGCTGGCCGGGGGGGTACTCCAATCCGGCCCCGGCAACCCTGGAACTAGTGGCGGCGGCGGCGGCCCCGATTTCGCCCGAACTGCCGATGCACCAGGGTGCAGGCGAGCTTACCACCCCTACCGGAGCTGCAATAATCACCTCCCTGGCCAGATTTGAGAGGCCGGCCATGACCGTTGAAGGAGTCGGGGTGGGGCTTGGCGGCAAGAATCCCGAGGCCTTTCCCAACGTCGTACGAATCTGGCTGGGAAGCACCGAACCGGCAGAATTGCCTGGAAAATCGGTGGCGCCAAAGCAGGGAAATATTGTTCTACTGGAAACCAACCTGGATGACGCAACCGGAGAGATTCTGGGTTATGCCCAGGAAAGGCTTTTCGACCTTGGCGCGCTGGACGTCTGGCATACGCCCATCCAGATGAAGAAGAACCGGCCAGGCGTCCTCCTCTCGGTTCTTTTGCCCAGGGAACTGGAAAACGATTGCGTAGAGCTGCTGCTGAGGGAGACCCCGACCCTGGGGATTCGGAGTCGGGCGGTGGAAAGATACGCCGCAGAGCGGAGAACGGAGACGCTGGAAACCGAATGGGGAAAAGTCCGCGTCAAAATTAAGTACCTGGCCGGAGAGCCTGTGGCCGCTTCGCCGGAATACGAGGACTGCCGGCAAATTGCCATGAACAAGGGTGTGCCTTTTCAGGCTCTCTACAAAGAGGTTGAAGGCTCGGCCCGCTTGCGTTACCTGACAAAATGATGAGCAAGCCGTGGGGAAAGAAAAGTAGAAACCACCGTCAAGAAAATACCGTCAATAGGACTTGAACAGCTTTCCCCATTCGGTCTTCAGTGCCCCGTTAATGCGGCTCTTGCCGTGGGTGTTCAGCCAGTAGCCGTTGTGGTAGATGTTTGATGCCATGTAGGCCCAGGCCGCGATGGGACTGCGCAGCAGGGCATTTTCCAGGAACTTCAGCGGCCCCCAATAGATCAGTTTCTGGCCCCGGCTGGCGAAGGTATTCTCCACTCCCGAAAAACCCCAGTTCACGCCGCTGATATCCTCCCCCACTACCTCGATCTGTGATACGTCACCGCACCCCAATCCACGCTCGTGGGCCAGCCGGATGAACTTCAGGCTCATGGGATCGAAGCCCATCATGTGAGCCGCCACGGCGTCAATGGCCACCTGGTCGGCGCTGGCCAGAATGCGGTCTTTTATGTGCCAGCGCATTGCCCGGGGACCGGGGCCGTCCCCCGCGAAAGTACCGTCCATCACCGCAAAGATTCCCGGATGGATTTCCTGCTGGATGGCCAGCAGGTCCACCAGGGTTTCATGTATAACCGAATGGGTCCAATGGCGCTTTCGGTGCAGCAGGCCCCCAAAGGCGTTCTTCATGGCGCCGGTCATGGTGGTGAAAACATGGGTCTTCATGGTGGGCAACTGGATGATGTTTTTGCCCGGGAAAATTTCAGGAATTTGAATGCCCTCGGGGAAAATGTCGTCCAGCACCAGCATTTCAGCTCTGGGCTTGTAATCTATCCAGACGTTTGGGGGCGTATCCAGGTGCACTGTGGGCAGGTCGTACTTGTCCTGGACCGCATTATGCTTGTTGTTTTCCTCTCCTTCGTAGGAATCCACTACCACCGTGCCGTTGTGTGCGGCGATCAATTCCTGATGGCCCAGTCCCTGCAAGGCCTTCACTACCCCCTCCAGTTGCCAGGGAGTGGTGGAGCAACCCGGATACCAATGTTGCCACGAAATGTTGATTTTCAACAGCGTCGCCAGGTCTCGTGACAATACCCGTTCCACGCCGGCCAGCGTCATGGCGCGGCCCACGTCTTCGAGAACGCTTTCGGGCCGGGTCGCAACCACCGAAACCACGGATTTTCGGGTCTCGCCCGAAGCAGGGAGCTGAGGGAATACCACCGTCGAAGGGGCTGGGTTTTGGGACTGCTGCATCGTGCTTAACGCTCCGTCCTGGGTCCGCTACGGGCCTCCATAGAGCAGCAATACCGCTCCGGCCACGATCAACCAGGCCAACACCGATAATACCATAGGAAGGTCTTTGGCTATGAGCAGTTCCGGGTATTCGGCCTGGTCGCTGGTATGCACCAGGTAGAGAAATCTGAACAGGCCAAAACACACCAGAGGGATAGTGAGCAGCATGGCGTCATTGTCCGGCAGGTTGGCTGCCTCAATAGTGTAGAGAGCGTAACTGACCAGAGCAGTGCCCGCGCTTATGTTCAGCAGTTGACCCACAAAGGCAGGTGGATATTGCCGCAGCACATGACGCTGGGCCCCCAGGTCCTCTCCCGCCAGCCTTACCTCCGAGTAGCGTTTTCCCAGGACGACAAACAGGGCCGCGGCTCCGGTGGTGGTGTAGAGCCAGGGTGATGGGTCAACACCTATCACCAGGGCGCCCACAACCGTTCTGATGACATAGCCGCTGGCTACCAAGAGAACGTCGATTACAACCAGGCGCTTCAACCCCAGGGAATACACCAGGTTGATTGACAGGTAGAGTATGCCCACCGCTCCCAGCAAGGGCTTCACCAAGGCCAGGACCGCTACCCCCGCCACCGAGAGGACGGCCAGGAAGGACAGGGCCAACGCAGTGCCCACCTGTCCCGACGCCAAAGGGCGATGGCGCTTGGTCGGGTGGTTCCCGTCGGATTCCCGGTCCAGGAGGTCGTTAAACAGGTACACTGCACCTGACAGCGCGCAGAAAGCCAGGGCGGCCAGCAACACCTGGAAAAGAAGAGCGGGAACCTCCTCGAGCGCCGAAGGGTTCCACGCCAAGTCCACCGCAAACAAAAACGGCAGGAACACCAGGCCGTTCTTTATCCACTGCCTGGGACGAAGAGCCGTCAACAAGGCCAGGCCGACATTGTGACGACCCTTTTGTCTATCCTTTTCCGCTCCTGCCGGGCTATCCACGCCCTTGACCCCCTCCGGCTTCGGGCAACCCGGATTCATGGGCTCCGCCTCCTTCCTCCTTTGGGTAGCGCCGCCTCACCCCGCTCCATTGGAGCCAACCAAAAGCGGCGAAACCGACCAGCACGGCCAACCAAAGGGTGACGAGACGGACAATCAAGGTGCCAGCCGCAGCGGCATCGCGGCCCGCACCCATTTGTTGCAGGAGGGTAACCATGGCGCCCTCAGTACCCACCAGTCCTCCGGGCAGGGTCGTGACCGCGCCGGCCAATAAGGAGCCCGCGTAAATCGGCAGGGAAATCAGGAACCCCAGGTCTGCGCCCAGCCCCTCCATTACCACCCACAATGCCACTCCCTCGCTCAACCAGGCTGCTAGGCCAAGGATTGAGGCTACGAGAAGGGGCACAGGCCGAGACAACGTCCGCACGCCTTCCCTGGCTTCGACAATGTCGGCCCTCCATCGGCGGATTATGGGCAAATCAAGAACGCGTTCATCCTGTCGAGCAGTAGAAAAATAGGCAACCAGCACCAACCCCGCAACAACGGCAACCAGAATGGCTGATACAAAAGCCGGCAAGAGCGCCAGACCCACCAATGCCATCACCCCTATGGCCACGAGGTCAGTTATGCGTTCCATCAATACTGCCGGCGCTGAGGTTGAAACGGGAATGCCCGCTTGGTCGCGAAGCAAATAACACTTCAAGAGTTCGCCCAGCTTGCCCGGGGTAATAGTCATCGCCAGCCCGGTAAGAAAAATGAGAATGCTGAGCCGCAGCGGCACAGAAACAGCGAGAATCTTGAGGTAGTAAGCCCAGCGAAGGAACCGAAGCAGGTAGTTGAGCAGTGCCAGGCCCACCGCCAACAGCAGCGAAGGGAAAGGAAAACTTGCCATGCGTCCCGAAACCTCCCGGACATCGCCGTAACCGGCCAGTCCGGCAAAAACAAAGCAGGCGAGGACCCCGACAATCAGCAGCTTCTTGCCCAGGTTAGCCATGCACGGAAACCAGCCGGTTTATTTGCGCCGCCAGGTACCCGGCTCCAAAACCGTTGTCAATGTTGACGGTAGCTACGCCGGGGGCGCAGCTGTTGAGCATTCCCAGGAGCGCGGACAGGCCTTCAAAACTGGAGCCATAACCGACACTGGTCGGCACCGCAATCACAGGCGCGGAAATCAATCCGGCAACCACGCTGGCCAGCGCCGCTTCCATGCCGGCCACTACCACCACAACGCGGGCCTCTATCAAACGGTCAAGGCTGGCAAGCAGTCGGTGAAGTCCGGCGACCCCCACGTCGTTAATGCGTTCCGGCGGGCTGCCCATAAGGGTGGCCGTGAGGGCTGCCTCCTCTGCTACGGGAAGGTCGGCAGTGCCGGCAGTTACCACCGTCAGTCCGGACAGACTGGGAAGCGGGGCGTCCGCAGGAACTACGATGGCTTTGGCCAGGAGATTGAAGACAGCATTGGGCGTTATCTTAACGACTGACTCAAAGGATGTCTCATCAGTCTTGGTAACCAGGACCGGATTACCCCGGTCCTTCAGGGACCGGACAATTCTGGCAACCTGGTCCGGAGACTTGCCTCGGCCCAGGACCACCTCGGGAAAGCCGGTTCTCAGCGGGCGATGGTGGTCTATCCTGGCAAATCCCAGGTCTTCGAAGGGGAAATCCCGCAGGTAGGCCAGCAAATCTTCCACACTGGTGTCGCCCCGCTGCAGTTCTTCCAGCCGGCGGCGCAAGTCCGAAGTAGTCATCTGAATTCGCAAGTCCGCAGTCGCAGTTTGAATATCCCTACGCGCCATCATAGGCAACCCGTTCCAACAGCGTCAAGAAAGGGCAAGTCGCGGCAGGTCTTAGCGCGGTACTGCAGGCAACCCTTGCGCGTCCGGGCGTCAGCACGCGGACAGGAGGGGCAGTATCACCTGCTCAATTGCCACCGCCAACCCATCCTCCTCAACAGGAGGAGCCACAAAGTCAGCTATATGCTTCATTTCCTCAGGGGCCGATGCCATGGCAATGCGGAATCCGGCGACCTCCAGCATGGGAAGGTCATTGTAACTGTCTCCGGCCGCTATGAACTGCCGGGTACTCATGCCCTGGATTTCGGCAAGGTGGCGCGCGGCCTCTCCTTTGTGAACTCCGGCCGCGGTAAAATCCACAGCCCACCAACCGTTGTAATGAAGGTAGACCTTAACCACGTGCAGGTTGTCCTCGGTCCCGAACATGGATACGAACTCGTCTGCTTCCTGCTCAGGAATATCCATGGCAGAAATGCGGGTAAGGTCCCATTGGCTTATCTGACTCATGGATGTTGCGTCGCCGGAGGGATGCGTGCCAATGAAATTTATGCCTTTTCTGTCCAGGAGCTCGATGATCCTGAGCGCCTGTCCCGCTTCCATGTGGCTGTTCCAGAGCAACTTCCCGTCCCTGGGGTCCAACAGTGTAGCTCCCCCGTTACATATCTGGGGAGCGTCAAGGCCCAGTTGTCGGGCGTACGCCATCAGGTCTGAAGCTCTACGGCCGGTGGCAATGGAAACGGGGATGCGTTGGGAAACCGATTCGATTGCTTGCTGAACCCGCTGAGAAATGGTGTCGGTTACCATCAGGGTTCCGTCCAGGTCCACCAGCATGGCTGAAAAGCGAGTCATACGCCCTGCGGACCTGCGTGGGTTGGACCGAATCGCCGAACCGATTCCGTTACCCGGCAGTTACTCCTACTTAAGATGTGACAAGTATCGTCAACTCTCCCGTTCATTTTCCTCCGCCTCCCTTTGCGCCCGCTGCTGTTCCCGGAGAGAGGAGTACATGGCCCCCATGGTGCCCATGCTGCCCGTGTAAAGGGTTAGCACTATTACGCCCAGCCACACCAGCACCTTCACCCGGGAGTCGTCGAACAGGGCAATCAACAAGAAAGCCACCCCTACCAGAATTACACCCATTGTCAGGGCCAACAACGAACCGAAAATCAGCCCGTGCAAAGCGTAATGTCTCCCGGGGTTGGGGGCAAACTGAATTCCCCAGTAGCCGGCAATGAATGGTCCTGCGGGCCCAAGAATGAAGTGGGCGATAGGGACCAGAAAGCACCCTACCATAATGGCCAGCCCGACCAGCACTCCTACAAGCATGGGCCCCTCTTATCCCTGGTTTGCAGCATCGCCGCTATTCCTGGAGCGGAAGTGATTTTAGCACAGCTCGTGCGCCGGTTTGTTGGTGGCGAGGAGTTTCAGGAACTAAATCTACGCAACGTGGCTTAAGGCCGTTCCTGGCAAGCAATGTCGACTGAAGGTTCTTCGGTAGTACAGTTCCGAAAAGTATAGGAGCACTGATATCTAGGACCTTCTCCCGCCTGATTGGGGGAATCTCAACGGTTACGCGGGACCGGTTCTGCCGGGACCGGCGCCTCCACTCGCCCGGATCGTTGTAATCCGTCTTTTATGGCGCGTGAGATAGTGCTATAATTTCCAGTGCCGTTACGGGTAGGAGGTAAACGTCATGAGAATCCCTATGAAAGTGGACTATGGCGTCCGTGCCCTGGTGGAATTGGCGATGCATTATGGCGAAGGCCAGGTGCATACCTCCGAGATAGCTTCCAAGCAGGGAATACCCGAGTCCTATCTGGTCCAGCTCATGACCACTCTGAACAGGTGCGGTTTCGTTCAGAGTCGTCGAGGTCCCCAGGGTGGCCACATGCTGGCTATGGACCCTTCCACAGTCAATTTGCACATGATCATGACCACTCTGGATGGGAACAACTCACCTCTGGACTGCATAACTTACCCGACGGACTGCATATTCGCCGATTCATGCGCCCAGCAGGAGATTTGGAAGTCCGTGGAAGAAGCGGTCCAGAACGTCCTCACCAATATAACCCTTGAACACCTGGCTCAAAGGCAAGAATACCTTTCGGCCCAAAATGCATAGCGCCTGACCTGGTCCATGCCTTCCTTGCAAGAATTGACCCGCCAGCTAGGAAAAACCAGGCCTTTCCTTGACAATCCGATAGGCGGGGGATAGACTCTAGTCCAGCGATGAATAGTAGCTATCGGGTAAGAAATCGAAGTTGCACCTGTCCCTATACATAGGGGGCAGGTTAAGAATTCCGGCGAATGGAGCCTGCGCCCGCCCAGACTGGGCAGCCCGAAGGGGTGCGGGTTTTTCTTTTGCCTCGGATAAAGCCAATTTCTCATAGCGGCAGTTAGAGTTGCCACTACACAGGTCGCCCCAGGAGGCCGTATTGGGCCATAGGCAGTTTTCCTGCCGATTCTGAAGGAGGGTTTGCTAACCATGACGCAACAACCACTGGCTCTAACCCCCGAACAGGTCAAACGTTACAGTCGCCACATCATCATGGGTGATGTGGGCAGCGCAGGACAGCGCAAGCTCATGCAGTCCAAGGCCCTGATAGTAGGAGCGGGTGGGTTGGGTTCTCCCTCGGCCATTTACCTGGCCCTTGCCGGTGTGGGCACCCTGGGTATTGTTGATTTCGATGTGGTGGAAATATCCAACCTGCAGCGTCAGATTCTCCACCATTCCGACGACATCGGCCGCCCGAAGCTGCAATCGGCCATTGACAACATCCATGCCTATAATCCCGACGTCAAAGTTGTTCCCCATGAGGTACGGCTGGAGTCGGACAACGCCATTGAAATCATCAGTCAATACGACCTGGTAATCAACGGGGCGGACAATTTCGCCACCCGCTACCTGGTCAACGATGCGTGCTACCTGCTGAATAAGCCGCTGGTGGATGGAAGCATCCTCATATTTGACGGCCAGTCAACCTTGTTCCTTCCCGGACAGGGATGCTATCGCTGCCTTTTCCCGTCGCCTCCCCCTCCGGGCATGGTCCCTAATTGCGCGGAAGCCGGCGTTCTCGGCGCCTTGACCGGCCTCGTGGGCAGCATCCAGGCCACTGAGGCCCTTAAGTATTTCCTGGGCATCGGAGAAAGCCTCTGCTCCAGGCTCCTCCTGGTGGACGCCTTGAGCATGAGTTTCCGCGAGGTGAAGTTGAAGCGCAATCCGGCATGCCCGCTGTGCGGCGAAAATCCGACCGTAACTGAACTGATTGACTACGAGATCTTCTGCGGAGTAGCGGAGCCGGAGGCGGTTGGGGCCGCCGACAACTAAGCTGTGCAGTCTGATCAGGTCTTCACAGTGGGTGTTCCAACCGTGTGGAGGGGAGGAAGCTCCGCCGCAATGTTGGGGCCGAAGAAAACGCAGGGGGAGGATTAAACTGGTAAGCGATATGGTTACGCGGTTGGCATACAAGGGAATACTCGCGGCCATTGGGAACACCCCGATGGTGGAGTTGCAGAACCTGAGCCCCAAGCCCGAAGTGCGTATCTTCGCCAAGCTGGAAGGGCAGAACCCCACCGGCAGCGTCAAAGACCGTATCGCACTGAAGATGATCGAGCGGGCCGAGGCTACCGGGGAAATTTCTCCCAACCGCACTATCCTGGAACCCACCAGTGGGAATACCGGCATATCGCTGGCAATGATTGGAAAGCTCAAAGGCTACAAAGTCACCGTAGTCATGCCGGAGAACGTGAGCGAAGAACGCAGCCAGTTACTCTATGCTTACGGCGCAGAGATAATTTTCTCCGATGGAGAGAAGGGCAGCAATGGTTCAATCGAGGTAGCCCAGGAACTGGCCGAGAAGAACCCCCATGACTACCTGATGATGTACCAGTATGGGAATAGCGCCAACCCGGATGCTCACTACGAGACGACGGGCGAGGAGATCATTAACGCGGTTCCCGAAGTGGATACATTTGTTGCCGGATTGGGCACCGGCGGGACTTTGATGGGGGTTGCGCGCCGCCTTAAGGAATACAATCCCAACGCCAAGATAGTTGCTGTTGCCCCGGAGCCGGATGACTTGATTTCCGGACTGCGACGACTGGAAGATGGCTTCATTCCTCCCATTCTTGATATCAACATGCTGGATGCCCGGCTGCTGGTGGGCAGTCTGCCGGCTTTCCGAACCACTAAGGAACTTCTTCACCAGGAAGGTATATTTGCGGGCATTTCCTCCGGTTCCGTTGTTTATGGCGCCATGAGGCAAGCGGAGCGAATGGACAGTGGCAACATCGTGTGCTTGCTGGCCGACGGAGGATGGAAGTACCTGAGCACGAGCCTGTGGACAAAAGACTACGATGAACTGGAGAAGGAAGTTCAGGGCAAAATCTGGTGGTAGCACACTTATTGTTCACTCACTGAGACTGGCATGAAGACTGCTTTAACAGCCAGGCTTCAGTGAAAACGCAGCAACGTGAAAATCAGTGGAAATCAGTCGGGTGCGGGATTCGGTATCCCGCACCTTTTTTGTGCAATTCCCTTGGTTGATTTGGATAAATCACTTGACCCGTCTTTCGGCTCCTTAGCGCATGGGTGTCGGTTGAGGGCCCCTTGCCCGAGCCCCTGCCAAAGTTGAAAGCGTGTGGGGCGAATGATATACTTGACCGGTGCTTTGGCACGGAGCGGGTTAGTCCCGCTTTCTTGCTAATTGCCGCAAATTTTTAGATTTGGTTGCAACGTCAAGCAGCTTCAGGACGGGAGCGTGGCAGTGAAAAGCGACTTTTTAATTGCGTTGACACAATTGGCCGCCGAACGCCATTTGCCCAAGGAGCAAGTGCTCCAGGCCATTGAGGTAGCCTTGGCGTCGGCCTTCAAAAAGGATAACCCTGCGGCGGGACAGAACATCACCGTCACTCTGAATCCCAATACCGGAGACGTGAGCGTTTTCGCGCTGAAGACGGTCGTTGAGGACGTTGAAGATCCGGCCAGGGAAATATCCCTGCAGGAAGCAGCGGGCATTAAGCGAAACGTGGAGCTGGGCGATGAAGTTGCCGCAGCCGAACCGCTGCCCCACAATGCCAGCCGGATAGCGGCGCAGACGGCCAAGCAGGTGGTTCTGCAGCGCCTGCGGGAGGCTGAGCGGGAGCTTCTGTACGAAGAATTCCTTCAGCATCGGCAGGACATTATTACGGGAGTTGTTGAGCAACTGGAGCCCAACCGAAGTATCTTGCTGGACATGGGACGTGCCCAGGCTATTATGCCCCTGGACGAACAGGTCCCCACCGAGCGGTACAAGAAGGGGCAGCGAATCAAGGTCTTTGTTCTGGATGTCCGCAACGGCCCCAAGGGTCCGGAAATTCTGGTATCCCGCAGTGACCGGGACATGTTGAAGAGACTGTTCGAGATCGAAGTTCCGGAAGTCTATAACGGTACTGTCGAAATCAAGGGAATCTCCAGGGATGCGGGTTTCCGCAGCAAAGTAGCCGTTCACTCCACCCAGGAAGGGGTTGACCCTGTCGGGGCGTGCATTGGGCTCCGGGGCAACCGAATACAGAGCATTGTTAACGAACTGCAGGGCGAGAAAATAGACGTCGTTCCCTGGGAGCCGGATCCCAGGGGATTCATCGCCAAGGCTATCAGCCCCTCGGAAGTCGTTCACGTGGAGCTAAGCCCGCCCGAGCAAACCGCTATTGTCGTGGTTCCCGACCGTCAGCTTTCGCTGGCCATCGGAAAGGAAGGGCAAAACGCCAGGCTGGCAGCTCGACTGGTGGGATGGCGGCTGGACATCAAGGGTCTGACAGAGTGGGAGGAGATCAAGGAGACCCGCCAGCGTGAGATTGAAGAGCAACGGCGCCTGGCCGCTCTTGAAGCCGCAGCAGCCGTGGTAGAGGCCTCAGATGAAGAACTTACCGCGGAACAGGCCGTTGCCGAGGCTGAAGCCATTGTCGCCGAGGCCGAAACCGCCCTCGAAACGGAGCGCGATGCTGCCACTGTAACCGAAGGAGCCTCGGAGACACCGGTGACTGAGGCCGAAGCAGCCCCGGCGGCGGTGGTAGAGCCCATTGATGAAGACGCCCTGCTTGAAGAATTAATTCGGGAAGAGGAAGGAACCAGTGAAGCTGGTGAGCAGACTGAGGACAGCCTCAGTGTTGATGACCTTGCCTCCTTCACACTCGACGATATTATGGAAGACGATGAGGAGGAAGCGGATTTCTTCCCCGAACTGCCTGAAGTCCCCATACTAACTCCCGACGCAGGGAAGATTCGGTTCGCAGAGGACATAGTAGGCGAAAGTCGCGGTGGTGGCCGGGGCGGCCGGCGCTCCAGGCGAAACACCGGCGGCGGAGCGGGCCGGGGCGCCCGGCGCGGCGGTGGAAGGTAGTCTCAGCCTCCTTTAGATGCTTTAGTGTTCAAGTGCGGGGAGGAGGCGAAAATTGGCTCGTGCCCGGCATATACCTGAACGTAAGTGTGTCGCCTGCGGTCAACGCGTTCCCAAGCGCCTGTTGACCAGGATTGTCCGAACACCCCAGGGCGAAGTTCAAGCGGATTCCACCGGAAAAACCTCAGGCCGTGGGGCCTACCTCTGTCATTCCCCCGACTGCTGGGAAAGGGGTTTGCGAAAGGGGGGCCTGGAAAAGAGCTTGCGCTTAAAGATTGCGTCGCAGGACCTCGACAGTCTAATGGACTTCTATCGCGCGCAAGTGGTGTCGCCATCCCTCCGGGAGGATTAATATGACTACAGAAGGACAAACGAGGGCAGGTCGCAGGGGCCCGTCTCGAACCCTGGTTCTGCCGGAAACATTGACCGTCAAACAACTGTCGGAACTGGTTGACCAGAGTCCGGTAGACGTCATCAAACAACTGATGCGTAACGGCATCATGGTTTCAATGAACCAGATGATTGACCACGAGGTCGCTTCCCTGGTAACAGCCGCTTACGGCATTCGCACCAGGGTAGCCGAGGCCGTAGCCGAGACCGGGTCCCTCAACAGCTCGGATGGGATGATTGAGGATGAGGCCAGCTTTGTGTCCCGGCCACCTGTGGTTACTATTCTTGGACATGTTGACCATGGCAAAACCAGCCTCCTGGACTCCATAAGAAACGCACACGTCGCCGACCGGGAGGTTGGTGGCATTACCCAGCACATTGGCGCCTACCAGGTCGAATACAGCGGACAGAGGATCACTTTCCTTGACACCCCGGGACATGAAGCATTTACATCAATCCGCTCCCGTGGCGCCCGCGTTACCGACATTGCCGTGTTGGTGGTCGCAGCCGACGATGGCATAATGCCGCAAACCGAGGAAGCTATTGACCATGCCAAGGCGGCAGAAGTACCCATCGTTGTCGCAATTAACAAAATGGACCTCCCGGGGGCAGACCCCGAGCGGGTCAAGCGTCAGTTGAGCCAGCACAATTTGCTGGTCGAGGACTGGGGTGGCGATATTATTTCGGTTCCGGTCTCAGCCAGGACGGGTGACGGCATAGACGAACTGCTGGAAAATCTTTTGATTGTGGCCGAAATCTCGGAATTAAAGGCCAATCCTTCCCGCTCAGCCAGCGGCGTGGTAATTGAAGCCAAGCTGGACCGAAAGCGCGGGCCTATGGCCACGGTGCTGGTCCAGAGTGGGACCCTGGGCGTAGGTGACTTTGTTATAGCCGGGACAGCCTGGGGGCGCGTCAAGGCCATCAATAACGACCGGGGACGCGCGGTTAAGGGAGTTCTACCGGGGGAGCCTGCCGAACTATTGGGCTTCGGGTCGCTGCCCGAAGCCGGTGATTTAATGGCGGTTATGCCCAACGAAAGAACTGTACGGGGTCTGGCCCATGACCGGGAAAGGGCAAAGTCCAGCCAGCAATCCCAGGTCCGCGCCCTCACCCTGGAAGAGGTAGTAAAGCAGATAGACGCCGGTGACATCAAGGAACTCAACCTGGTACTAAAGGCTGATGTTCAGGGCAGCGTTGAAGCCGTTCGCCAGTCCCTGGAACGCCTGACCGAAGCGGAGGCCAGGGTGCGCATACTTCACGCCGGCAGCGGAAATGTGACCGAGTCTGATGTGTTGCTGGCCAGCGCCTCTGAAGCTATCATTGTGGGCTTCGCGGTGGGGAATGAAATCGGCGTGGAACGGGTAGCAGAGCGCATGGGCGTTGAAATTCGCCACTATTCAATCATTTATCAGATGATTGATGATGTGGAACAGGCCCTTCACGGCATGCTTGAACCCACCTTTACCGACATAGTCCTGGGAGAAGCAGAGGTCAGGGAGATTTTCCCGGCCCGCCGAAACGTCAAGATTGCCGGCTGCCGCGTTACAAACGGCAGAATTCCTCGAGGTTCGGCTATCCGCATCCTGCGGGACGGCGAACTGCTGGAGGAAACCTCCATTGCCAGCTTGCGCCACTTCCGGGATGAAGTAAACGAAATCACCAACGGAATGGACTGCGGCATCCTCCTGGAAGATTATAACGACTTCGAAATCGGCGACATTCTTCAGGCCCACCGGCAGGAACGAAGCCAGAGATAGTCCCGGACCCCACGTCCCCACCTTCAGCAAGGTGGGGTTCCCGTTATGGTTCCCTTACTTGCCTTTAGCGGAGAATGCCATGTCCCGCCGTGCCGATCGAATTAACGGGCTGCTGCGCGAGGAGATCAGTCTCCTGCTTTCCAGGGAGATAAAGGACCCGCGCCTCGACGGGTTAATAAGCATTACCCGCGTGGATACCTCCAGTGACTTGCGAAACGCCAGGGTTTTCCTGAGTGTGATGGGAGACCAGGCAAGCAAGGACTCAGCACTGGAGGGAATTCAATCCGCGGCCAGCTTTCTTCGACGCTCCCTCCGAGACCGCCTGAAGCTCCGATACGTACCCTTCCTCAAGTTTGCCATTGATGAAAGCATCGAAGACGCAGACACGTTGCTCCGTTTGATGGACCAGATCCAGGACAGGCCGTCAACGCCGGACCATCCACCAGAAGCCCCCGCTTATAACGGCCCTCTCTCCTTCTCTCACGGGAGTTAATTTCGATGACTACAGGCAGAAACGGCCCCAATGGCGGCGGAGCGCCACCCGTCAGCGGCTTCATCAACCTGTACAAGCCCATAGGAATCACCTCCATGGATGCCCTGCGGCAAGTCAAGACGGTCACGGGGCAGAAGAAAAAAGTAGGACACGCGGGAACAATGGACCCGTTGGCCCGGGGTGTGCTTCCCATTTGCTTTGGACAGGCAACGCGCCTCATGGAGTACGTTGTGGATGGAAACAAACGCTACTGCATGGACATCCGGCTGGGTGCAACAACCCAGACCTATGACTCGGAAGGCGAAATCACTCAAGTCCGGAAGCCTGACTACGTCACGCCTGAGATGATAAATGAAGCCTTCCCACCCTTCCTTGGTACCATTGAACAGAAACCTCCCATGTACAGCGCGGTAAAGGTTGGCGGCCAGAGACTATACAAGCTGGCCCGGGCAGGCGTAGAAATAGACCGGGCGTCAAGGACCGTAGAAGTTTTCGACATCAGGTTGACCGGCTTCAATCTGCCCACAATCACCCTGGAGGTGGAATGTGGCCGCGGGGTTTACATGCGTTCTCTGGCCCATGACCTGGGAGCCGTCCTGGGTTGCGGCGGATTTGTAACCGATTTAGAGCGGCAATACTGTGCCGGGTTTGAATCGTCCGACGGCGTTACCCCCCAGGACCTGGCAGCTGAAGTTGACCGTTGCCCCGATTCCGAGGCATGGAAGCTCCACCTGTTTCCCATTGACTACGTTCTCCAGAAATTCAGAACAGTCATCCTGGGAGAGGCGGCAGAAAAGGGTCTGAAGAACGGTCAGGCAGTTTCAGCGGGCAGGTCAGCGCCCGAAGCCGCTTACCTGGAACAATTCCGGGCATACAGCCAGGACGGCAGGTTCCTGGCCCTGGTCCGCTACGAACGGGCCGGAAACCTCTGGCAGCCGGTCAAGGTATTCCACAGCGTTGAGTCTTCCCCATACGCAACCCCTCAACCATCTCCCGTTGACCGAGCCCCATACGGGCACAAATCTGTGGGAAATAGTGCAGCTACTCCCAATTGCCTTGACAATTAGTCCCAGCTTTGTGTATTACATAATATTGCAGGAACATTTGCTCCCGTACGGCGGCGCTTAGACCACCCAGGGGGCGCAGTCAGTGAAGGAGCAGGGCCGATAGCTTCATCAGAGCCCGTAGAGCCACTCGAGACGATGTCTTCAGCGGCTACTTTCGGGCGGGATACCACGGTAGAGTCTCTGGTAATCCAAATTCTTGATGGAGGGAGCGGAGGATGGAAGCTTATTGCTTCAAGTGCCGCGGCAAGCGGGAAATCAACAACCCTGCAGAGATAACCCTTAGGAATGGGCGGCCTGCCACCCATGGCACCTGCCACCTATGCGGCACAAAGGTGTTTCGAATTGGCAAGTCCGCCTGATCGGCAGATAGAACAGGGGTAGCCCTTTGATCCTACGGTGAAACAGAGTGTCCGCCTTTAAGGCAACATTGATTCTTGTGAAGCTTAATCAGGTCGGCCGTTTCTGTGAAGGCGCAACATCCACTCGGAAGGTTGCGCCTTTTTCTTTGATCAGCTAACTTTGGTCTCAGCGCCCCAATCCTGTGTTCTGTAGTCAATGGATAAACCCGATGCAGAAAAAGCGGGGTTTTCAAGTTGGATAGTATTGAAAGCATAGGTATCGCCTGCCAGCTGTGCGGAAGGGAGTTAAAGAACCGGTCATCCTTCGCGTTCAAGTCGCCAACAGTTTCCCCGGATGGGTGTGGTTCTCCTGCAAGCGACTCCATCATCAAGTGCATCTTCTGTGCCTTGCTTCATCGTCCCATGCTCAAGAGATCCGGAATTGCAGCCCTGGTGGTTGGTACGGTGCTGACGCTGCTTAACCAGGGAGACCTCATACTATCCGGACAATGGAACAACGCCTTCTACTGGAAGATTCCACTAACTTACTGCGTGCCCTTCGTAGTGGCCAGTTACGGCGCCCTTATGAACAACCGAAGATAGAAAAAACTCCACCCCGCGATCTGGGTGGAGTTTTCGAAAGGAGAAGGCCTTCGCTCTAGCCAAACTTGCGTATGACACCCACTACCTTCCCCCTGATCTCAACGTTGTCCGCCTGGCAGAAAATGGGTTCCATGGTTGAATTAGCGGGCTGAAGGCGGACCTGGTTACCTTCCAGGTAATATTTCTTGAGGGTCGCCTCTTCCTCTTCCTTGAGCCAGGCTACGACCATCTCCCCCTGCTCAGCCTGCAGGCTCGGCTTGACGACGACAACGTCGCCGTCATCAATCAAAGCATCAATCATGGACTGCCCCTGCACCTCGAGCCCGTAAAGCTTGCCGTGCCGCCGCGGCAAATCCGGCGGGACTTCCACTGTATCGAACTCCTGGCTGGCCTTGCTCCCTTCTGCGGAGAAAGCGGGCAAGGGGGACCCTGCGGCAATGCGCCCCACAATCTGCATCCTGGGGGCGGAGTTAAGCGGCTGGCCCTCGTCGTCCAGCAGTTCTATGCCGCGGGCCACGTCGGGACGCCGGTTCAAATAACCATCCCGGTCCAGCAGCCGGAGGTTATAGTCAACTACAGAAGTGGAACTGATCTCGCAAGCCTTCTGTATGTCGCGCACAGTGGGAGGCAAGCCATTCTCGTCAATGAAGGCCTGAATGAAATCGAGGATTCGCTGGCGTCGGGCAGTTAGCTTCTTGTTCGTAGTCATAAAAGTTCCTTGAACTAATGTTCTCAATAATCTATCAAATCAGAACATATAAGTCAAACATTTTATGTCAGTTCTTGCGGCAGTTGTGTTACAGCCAAGGGCATTCTGATTTTCTGCCTCCGAAGGCGCAGCGCTTCTATCCTAAGCAACAAAAAAGAGCGCCGACCATCCAGTCGGCGCCCTGAATTCTCAAACGGATTTATTCAATCCAATTAATTCTTGATCTGGTTCAGCCTGGCTTCCAGGCGGGCCTTGCGCCTGGAGGCATTGTTCTTATGAAGGACTCCCTTCTTGACGGCTTTATCCAACAGGCTGATGGCAGACCGAATGGCCGGCTCCGCAACCTCTTCATTCCCGGAAGCGACTGCTCTTCGCGCACCGGCAATTGCGGTGCGGGTGGTACGCCGCACGCTCTGGTTGCGACGGTACCGTTTGACTGACTGACGGGCGGCCTTCCTAGATGGCAACTGGTTCCTCCATGGGCTTGTGAGAATATGCTCTTTCTATTCGAACCCCGCCATTATACGGCAAGAAACGGAAATTTCCAACTCGGTTAAACCGGCACTCATTGAACCGACGCCGGGACGGGTTAGTACCTAAACGTCCAGGTTCTTTACGCTGCGGGCGTGAGACTGAATGAAAGTCTTGCGGGGGGCAACCGCCTCACTCATAAGAGTGGTAAAGACGTCCTCAACTTCGATCTGGTCCTCGATATTCACCTGCAACATCTGGCGACTGTCAGGATTCATCGTGGTCTCCCAGAGCTGCTCGGGGTTCATCTCTCCCAGGCCCTTGTAACGCTGGATCTGGACGTTTCGCCTGCCTTCGAGCTTCTTCAGCGCGCGGTCCTTTTCCTCTTCGGTATAAACGTACTCGGGCGCCCGGCGGCCGGACTGTATGCGATACAGGGGAGGCTGCGCTATGTAAAGGTAGCCGTTGTCAATCAGCCCCTGCATTCTCCGGAAAAAGAAAGTCAGCACCAGGGTGCGAATGTGGGAACCGTCAACGTCGGCATCGGTCATAATTATTATCTTCTGGTACCTGACCTTGGCGGAGTCAAACTCCTCACCTTCACCGGCTCCCACGGCAGCGATGATTGACCGGATCTCCTCGTGCCCCAGTATCTTGTCGGGCTGTTGCAGCACTCGTTCCACATTCAGAATCTTGCCCTTGAGGGGAAGAATGGCCTGGAAACTGCGGTCACGGCCCATCTTGGCCGAACCTCCGGCGGACTCACCCTCCACGATATAAAGCTCTGACTTGGAAGGATCACGTTCGGCGCAGTCTGCCAGCTTGCCAGGCAAAGATGAGCCGTCAAGGGCGTTCTTTCGAATAACCAGCTCCCGGGCGCGCTTGGCTGCCTCTCTGGCCCGCTGGGAGGTAAGGCATTTTTCGACGATCTGCTTGCTTTCAATGGGATGTTCTTCCAGATACCGGCTCAGTCCCTCGCTTACCACCGAGTCCGCCACGCTGCGAACCTCGGCATTCCCCAGCTTGGTCTTGGTCTGACCTTCAAACTGGGGATTGGTCAACTTGACACTGATGACAGCAGCCAGACCTTCGCGAACATCCTCGCCGGACAGGTTGGGTTGATCGTCCTTAATGAAATTGTTTCGGCGGGTGTAATCGTTAATCACCCTGGTCAGGGCGGTCCTGAATCCGGTAAGGTGGCTGCCGCCTTCCTGGGTGTTGATGCAGTTTGCAAAGGATATTACCGATTCAGTGAAACTGTCGTTGTACTGAATGGCGACCTCTACTGAAGTTTCGTCCACCGTTTTCTCGTAGTAGAAGGGTGTCTGCTGCATTACCCGCCGGTGTTTGTTGACGTTCCGGACCAGGTTGGCGATACCGCCGTCAAAGTAATACGTTCGCTCAATGTCGCCCTTGCGCTGCTGTTCATGCCAATGAGAAACGAACCGGATCTCCAATCCCTTGTTCAGATATGCAATTTCCTTGAAATGCCCAATAAGCACATCGAAGTCATACTCGATATCGGGGAAAATTTCAGGGTCAGGGCGGAAAGATATGGTGGTACCGTGCAGCGAGGTGCGCTTGCCCCTGGCGACTTCGCAGGTGGGCAAACCCTGGGAATACTCCTGGTGGTGAATGTAGCCATCCCGGTGGACTTCAGCCTTGAGGTAAGATGACAAGCCATTGACCACGGAGCCTCCCACGCCGTGCAGGCCGCCGGTCACCTTGTAGGCGCCTCCCCCGAACTTGCCGCCGGCGTGAAGGGTTGTCATCACGGTTTCCAATCCAGACTTACCCGTAGCCGGATGAATATCTACGGGAATACCCCGACCGTCGTCCGCAATTGATATCAGGCCATCCCTGGCCAGGGTTAATTCGACTCGGCTGCAGAAGCCCGCCATGGCCTCGTCAACTGCGTTGTCCAGAATCTCATAGATGAGATGGTGCAGCCCCCTTTGATCGGTGCTTCCAATATACATGCCCGGCCGCACGCGGACCGCCTCCAGGCCCTCAAGAACCTGGATATCCTTTGCAGTGTATTCGTGGTCTTCGCCGATAGCGGTCTCTGAAGGAGGAGCTACTGCCTGGTTATTTATTTCGGCAACTACGGGGGGGAGATCCGGAGAAGCGTTTTCCTGTTCCGTAATCAAGCGTCCCTGCATTTGTCAACCAATCCCTCTAAAAGATTCTGCTTCCGTTCCTTTTGGGGGAAATCACCACACCTCATCCTGAACCAGGTTCAGGCCACCTGGCAAAGCAGGTATCCTAAGGTATCAACAACGGGAAAGGGCCGTCTGAGGCCGCACAAAAGCACTTAAACTGGATTGAAGGCTTGTACGTAGATGACAGCCGTGGATGGTCCCCGATTTTCATATCTGATTATACCAGATTTGTAGCTGAAATGCTTTTAGTTGAATCTCCGGTTTTCCCGGAAATCCAACCCTTGACAGCTACCGTATCCCGCAGGATTTCAGCCCGCAAAAAACCGAGTATTTGGGGGCAGTAACTAGACCTCGGGGTGATAGCGCCGGCCGGTGCGCAGGCTGTCCAGGCCATGGCTTATGGCCACGTAGAGGGGTTGGGGCAAATCGTCCAGGGGAAACCACCCGCACTCGGCAAAGGAGTCGGGCTCAACCAATGCCGGTTCCTGGTCGCCTATGTCCCCCAGAAACTCCACGTTTACGTAATGACGATCGTAGGCAATAATGTTGCTGAAACACAGAAATTGAAGGTCCCGCACTTCCACACCCAGTTCCTCCCAGGCCTCCCGCCGAGCGCACTCCTCCAGGCTCTCGCCCCATTCCAGGTGCCCTCCGGCCGACGCCCACGTATCCTCCCCGTGGGAACCCTGGCGCCTGGCCAGGAAAACTTTTCCTTCGCGCAAGAACACCACCCCTACACCCACCAGAGGTCTTGACCCTTCCTGTGCCATATCATGAGTATACACACAACATCCCTTCAATCAAAGCTGACCCAGGGCAAGGACTATTGCACAGTCGAGCCAAAAGTCCCTTCTCTCTTGACGAGGGAAGGTTAGGATGGGGATGGGGTCTGCGTAGCCTTAAGTGACACCCCTCACCCTAACCCTCTCCCGCCAAGGGAGAGGGGACTTTGCAATCATCCTGGCTACGGAAGGGCTTTTGTTGCTCGCTTCACGCCCTGCGTGCTAGACTTGCTCACGATCTTGTTGCGAATATCGTAACGAAGTTCGCCAGGCAGTCCGTCCTGCAAATCGTGAATCGGGGAAACCGAGATGGCTTCGAATGAAGGAACATCCAGCAACGTGAAGGGAACAATCCTGTCCGGGATGCGGCCCACGGGAAGATTGCACCTGGGCAATTATCTCGGCGCGCTGGAAAACTGGGTAAATCTCCAACAGGATTTCCGGTGCATATACAGCATTGTTGACATACATGCACTTACTACCCTGGAATCCCCTTCAGACGTGGAAAACATCCAGCCGAATATTCACGAGATGGCCCTGGATTGGCTGGCCGCCGGAGTGGACCCCGAACAAAGCATCGTGTTCATCCAGTCCCACGTCCCTGAGGTAATGACCCTCCACACTCTGCTGAGCATGGTAACGCCGCTGGGCTGGCTGATGAGGGTACCCACCTTCAAGGAAAAAGTGCGGCAGATGGACGAAACTGAAGAAAGCGTTAATTATGGCCTGGTTGGATATCCGGTCCTCCAGACTGCCGACATTATCATCTACAAGGCCGATACCGTCCCTGTGGGGCAGGACCAACTCCCCCACCTGGAACTGGCCCGGGAGATTGTACGCCGCTTTAACCACCGATTCGGGGATACTTTCCCCGAGCCGCAAGCCAGGCTCACCGAAGCGCCGCTGATCCTGGGGCTGGAAGGCCAGCAGAAAATGAGCAAGTCCCTGGACAATCACATAGACCTGGCCTCCACGCCTGAAGAAACCGCCCAGCGAGTCTTGACCGCCTTCACGGACCCCCAGCGGTTGCGCCGCAGTGACCCCGGGCGTCCCGAGGTATGCAACGTCTATTCCCTCCACAAGCTTTTCAGCACGGAGGAGGATGTTGCAACCGTTCATGAGGAATGTACAACCGCTCAGAGAGGTTGCGTTGACTGCAAGCGCCACCTGGCCGGCAGCGTCAACGCTTTCCTCGAGCCCCTGCGGGAACGGAGGAGGGTACTGGAGGAGAAGCCCGACTATGTCAGGGAAATTCTTCTTGAGGGAGGGCGCAAGGCTCGCTCGATAGCCCAGGAAACTATCGGCGAGGTTTACGAAAAAATGGGCTTGGGGCTGCCGGTATAGCTACCCCGCATGGGTTCATAAATATCCAGCGACAGCCCGATTTTGGCCGAATTCGCACCGCAAGAACAAGCTATGAGTCAACCAGAACTGGAACCTGTACCAATCTCCAACAGCGGGAAATCCGCCCTTGAAGTCTCCATGGAGGCCGCACGGAAGGCTGGTGAGATCATTAGGGAGAGATTTCTCACCGACAAGGAAGTTCGGTTCAAGGGCCGCGCCGACATTGTCACCGACGTTGACCTGGCTGCCGAGAAGGTAATTCTTGAACTGGTCAGGTCAGAGTTTCCCCAGTTCAGTGTCCTTTCCGAGGAATCTGACCCCATTGAAACCGGCTCGCCCTTCAGGTGGGTGATAGACCCCATTGACGGCACCCGTAATTTTGCCGAGGGAATACCCCATTTCTGCGTAGTTGTGGCCCTGGCCCGCGGCTCTGAAATGGTGGCTGGCGTTACCTACGATCCCATTAAGGAGGAGACATTCTCCGCCGAGCTGGGGAAGGGCGCCTTCCTCAACGGGGAACCGATTTCCGTCTCAAGCAGAGAACAGATTCCCAATTGCGTGCTGGGCTTTGATCTGGGATACGTGGACCAGAAGGCGGCAACCGCGCTGGATATGATCAGGGAACTGTGGCCCGGCTTCCAGACTATGCGGCTGATGGGATCTTCAGCCCTGGGAATGGCTTACGCTGCCGCCGGCCGGATAGACCTCTACTTCCACCATTCTCTGTCGCCCTGGGACAGCGCCAGCGGCCTGTTGCTGGCCCGCGAGGCCGGGGGCAATGTTGTTGACCGGCAGGGACAAAATGCCGATCTGTTTACCCCCAGCATCATTGCTTCGAGCCAGCAGCTCATTGACCGGTTCATGGAGGCAACCAACGGCATGGAGTGGCGGCAGGGATAGCAAGCCAACATTGTTGACATATCGGACAGTGTTCCGCTCACCCTCAGCTTGCCGAAGCGCCTCCCTTAATTGGTCCTACCAGCCGACCACGATCGGACTCCAGGGCTATCCATCAACACTAGTGCGGCCGCTCACCTGCTCGTCGTGCCTGCCTAACGGTTCCACTATGCCGTACTCCCGACTCCTCACTGCCTTCCCCTTCACCCACAGACCACGGTTCCCCGGTCAATCAGGATGGCGATCTCTTCCCCGGAATAGCCAGCCTCCGACAGTACCTCCCTGCTATGCTCGCCCAGGCCGGGAGCCCGGTTTCTGATTCTTCCTGGAGTTTCTGACAGCTTGACTGGTATGCCGATGTGGCGCAGTTTGCCAAGGTCGTTATCCTCCAGGTCGATTACCATATTGCGGGCGAGCACTTGAGGGTCCTGATAGACCTGCTCCATGTTGTAGATTGGTCCGGCCACAACTCCCGACTGCTCCAGCAGTTCCAGCCAATAGTCGGTCGACTTTTGGGAAAGGGTGGATTCCAGAAGTTGGGCCAGTTCCCCCTCCCGGACCTTGCGGTCCCCCGGCATTCGGAACCGTTCATCTTCAATGAGGTCATCCAAGCCCACCGCGTGGCAGAATTGTTCCCAGGTGGCCTGGGTGGCCGCCCCGATATTGATGTAGCCATCGCTGGTCCGCAAGGCCTGGTAAGGGGCCGAAACCCGGTGCGCCGACCCCAGGGGCCCGGGAACCTCTCCCTCAGAAAAATACAGGGCCGACTCCCAGATGGTATATGCAATCCCGGCCTCCAGAAGGGAGGCATCCACCGACTGGCCTTGCCCGGTCTTAAGGGCATGGATGTAGGCGCATAGTATTCCGAAAGCGGCCTGGGTTCCGGCGGAGATATCGGTAATGGGAACACCAACTTTTGCCGGCGGACTGTCGGGAAAACCGGTGATGCTCATCAAGCCGCTCATCCCCTGGGCGACAAGGTCAAAGCCTCCCCGATTTCGATAGGGGCCCGTGGAACCAAAACCCGAAATGGAACAATAGACCAGGCTGGACCTCCTCTTCGCCAATTCGTCGTAACCCAGGCCCAGACGGGCCATAACGCCGGGCCGGAAGTTCTCAACGACGACGTGCGCCCCCTCCAGCAGTCGCATGAACACCTGCTTTCCCGCTTCTTCCCGCAAATCCAGGGCAAGACTACGCTTGTTTCGGTTCAGCGCCAGGAAGCCTGATGCCCACCCGGAAGTAAAGGGCGGACCCATTCTCCGGGTGTCGTCGCCCCCGTTGGGCTTCTCAATCTTGATGACATCGGCCCCCATGTCGGCCAGCAACATCGTGCATACCGGTCCTGCCATAATCTGGGTCAAATCCAGGACCACTACTCCCTTCAGCGGGAGGTTTCCTTCGTTCATCTTCGAATCTCCAGTTCTGATAGCTATAGCGTTCCCCGCACCCTTGCAGGTCATTGAACCGGCACAGGCAGTATAACCCACGGCAATGCAATTGCTTCCAGACCTCATCGTCGTTCTACGTCTCTCTAACGTTGATATACCGTTCCATGTCGGCGGTTTGTAGCACTGTCCCGGCAACCGTCAAACGTCGCTTGCTCCGCTAGTTGACATAGCTCAGCGCGAAGACCTTAGTTTATGTCCGCCAACGGTGAGGGGGACCAGTGCCACTTGAAGAGGGATGATCGATAAATTGGAGAATATGGTCGAGGCGGGGCGGATGGGATATTGCATTTCCGTGGCGACCAGGGGCTGGCAATTGGACGGTAATTTACCGGTAACGATCTACCCTATAACCTGTCATCGAACCTTCTTAGGCTTTGTTGGCAACCGATTGCACCAATTGACGTGGAATGCTATGCGGATTGGCTAACGAGGCGATTCTCCGGGATTCCCTTACGTTGTTTGCTGCGCTGACCCGGTTCAATCGAAAACTGTCCTTAGAGGCATGTACGGTCCATTCCCAACGAGGATTCGGTCAATTCCAGGAGACGGCAACTGAATTCTCGCAGGCCAGGGTTCACCCATTAAACAAATGTTATTGAGAAATCAATTGCGCCAGGTTTGATGGACACTGTAATTCGTACGAGCACGATGATATATTAGCTGATGGACCATGGGGGAAAGCGCAAATCTCTCATCCCTGGTGTCCCTGAGGAAGAGAAATAGGTGACAGAAGAGTTAGTCTTAATCCAAAGGCTCCTGGCCGCAATAGTAGTTGGTTATTTGTTCGGTTCCATTCCATTGGCACACCTCGTAGCTCGACGCCACGGCATTGATATATTCGCCACAGGCAGCACCAGGGCAGGCACGGCAAATGTCTTCTGGAATATCAGCAGATGGAAGGGCATTCTGGTATTTGCGGGCGACGCGGCCAAGGGTTATCTCGCCATCGAATTTGCCAGGCTCCTGGGCGTACCGGACAGCGCGCTGATCCTGGCCGGCGGCGCCGCAGTTGCCGGTCATTGGAAGTCCATCTTCACCAGGTTCAAGGGTGGCGACGGGATGGTAACGCTCCTTGGAGTGACTGTCGCGCTCACTCCGATGCTTTCACCCATCGGAATTGCCATTGGAATAGGCGCCGTATTGTTAACACGACGCTCCCCCTTCCGTTCCTCTCTGGGCATTATCGCCTGCTATTCGGTGTTGCTGGTATTGAGCCAGTCGCTGGGTTATTTTTCGTCTGAACGAATACTTGTGATGGAATTGTCAGTCCTGGCCCTGCTGGTCATCTTCCACAATGTCCTGATCCACCGACGCCACGCGCCCATTCTGGCGTCCAGGAAACAGAATGCCAGGATGGGCGATGAGATAGATGAATTTATCGACCTGGAGCTGGATGACGACCTCCCTGATTTGGAAACTGACATCACGGAGGAAGGAAGGGCCTGAAAGACCGGGAACCCATCCAATGAGCGGGCCCCGGCTCTTTTGGAAGCCGGGGCCCGTGCTGTTAGCGATGGAAATCCGAATGGCCCCACCAGTACGAATGGCCTAACGCAAGGTCACCGCTCTGAATATTGGTAAATCCAGACCGCGCGTTTTACCGCTGCACCAGGCCATCTAATTGCGGTGGTTAAAGTCCTTCTTCAGCTCGGTCAAGGCCAGCACCCATCCCAGGTTCTCGTCGTCGTGGGCTTCCTCGGCAAAGTGACTCTCCAGTCTCACTGCTTCGTCAAGATACCGGAGGCACAACTCGATCTGTCCTTGCCTGGCGTATTGGCGTGCCACGTTGTACCAGGCCACCGCAAAGGAAGGTTCCTCAGCCAGGGCAGCCAGGTAGTCAACCAGAGCGTTGTCATCCATTCCCATCGCCTCGTAGGCGGCGCCGCGATTGTTCAGGGCGGCCGGAAAGTTGGGAAGCAACTCCACGGCGGAGCAATAGTCTTCCAGGGCTTTCTCGTACTCCTCCAGCGCGTCATAGGCCAGACCCCTGTTGTTCAGGGCTTCCGCATCTTCAGGCCTCAGGTCAACAACCCGCGAATAATCTTCGATGGCGTCCTCTATGTGACCGAGATAGTAAAAGGTCCGCGCTCGGTTGAAGTAGGCGTCGGCATTCTCGGGATTGCAGTCTATTGCCGTACCGTAGTCTGCCACGGCCCGGTCGTGAAGCTCCAGCTCGTCGAGGGAAGCGCCCCGGTTCAGGTAAGCATTGGACAAATTGGGACGGAGTTCAATCGCCCGGTCAAAGGCGGTAACAGCCTCCCGGTGCCGGCCCGTTCTCGCCAGCACCACCCCCTGATTGTAATGCGCCTGCAGGTAGTCAGGTGACAGGGCAATTGCGCAGGCGTAATCGGCCAGGGCGGTTTCGGCTTCGTCCAGGTCATCGTAGGCGTTGCCCCGCTGGTAATGGGCTTCTGCCATGTCCGGGTTGAGTTGCAAAACCCGGGAAAACTCTTCCACAGCTCTGCCAGGCTCTCTCAGCCTGAGAAATGCCAGTCCCAGATTGAAGCTCGCCACCGGATTCTCGGGTTCGTTGGCCAGAATGCTGCGGTACACCTGAGCGGCCTCGTCATAGCGCCCGATGGCAAAACAACCGTTGCCGAAGACCTGGTCTCCATTGACCTCAATTCCAGACCGCGCGGAATCAACTATGCCATTGAGCGCTTTCTCCATCTCCCGCGCCGCCGGACCCCTCAACCTTCCTCCCCTGGGAAAGGGAGTCAAATAAGCAACTCCAACACCGTTGTCCTGCAGGAGAACAATGAGCTTATCGCGGTATGTTTCGGAAGTTTCCATCTCGGCTACCTTTACAATCAAAACACTTTCAAAACAATCAAATGCGTCCGCATATGCAGGACTTGATAGCATATCACGAAAAAGCGACCGCCAAGATTCGAGACAGCTGGGTAATTGGCTGAAAATGCCTTCATACGAAAGAAATTCCTGGCGGCAGGCTCCCAGTTTGAATATTTGAGGTTACCCCCGTAAAATGAGCTTCAGGTAGCCGACCAATAGCTCTTAGCTACCTGCACTGTTTCCCTCAGCCCTCGACCTCTACAACTCAGGAGCCTGACCGTGACAACCGAAAGCACCGACAACCTGCTAATTTACACTCATCCCGACTGTTCATTTTCCTCGGCGGCCAAAATGGAATACCGTCGCGGCCGCATCCCCTATACTGAGATAGATCTGGCAAAGCAGCCGGACCAGATTCCTGCTCTACTGGAATTGACCAACGGCGAACGTATTACTCCGGTCATCGTTCAGGATGGCGTTGTGACCATTGGTTACAAGGGCGGGTATTGAGACTTCTAACTGCCGGGCCGTAGGCCCGGTCATAATTTCATGATTTCGGGACACCCAAGCGGTGTCGCTCCTGCATTCGGCAACTCTGTTAAGAGGCCGATGGCACGGGAATTCACTTGGGTTTTTGGCGACAACATCCGAACCCGCGCCACTCGAATCCGTGACAACTCTGCAGCCAACATTTTACTGACAGTTGCTTCTTGTTGGCACTCCGGGCCCCGTGCTAGGATTTCCTCAACTTGTTAGGGGGAAGGGAAGGAAAATGGCAACCGACGCAAAGAAAGACAAGCTGGCGGCCTTGGAAATCGCCCTGGGACGAATCGAAAAAGACCACGGCAAGGGCGCCGTAATGCGGCTCGGCGAAGAGGCCGCCCAGCGCCTGAGCACCGAGGTTATACCGACCGGCTCATTGGCCCTGGATATTGCCCTGGGCGCCGGGGGTATTCCCAGGGGCCGGGTAACGGAAATCTATGGCAGCGAATCTGCCGGCAAGTCCACCCTGGCCATTCACATTATGTCCGAGACCCAGAAACTGGGGGGTATTGCGGCCTACGTAGATGCAGAGCACGCTCTGGACCCCTCATACGCTTCCAACTGCGGCCTCAGTCTGGACGACCTTCTGATTTCCCAGCCCGACAGTGGGGAACAAGCCCTCGACATCACCGAACAGTTGGTGCGGAGCGGCGCCGTGGACACCATCGTTGTGGACAGCGTGGCGGCACTGGTGCCCCAGGCGGAGATCGAAGGGGACATCGGGGATACCCACGTCGGTTTGCAGGCCCGTTTAATGTCGCAGGCCCTCAGAAAACTGACTTCTACTATCCATCATTCCCGCACCGCAGTGATATTCATCAACCAACTCCGGGAAAAAGTGGGCATCTCCTACGGAAGCCCGGAGGTAACTCCTGGCGGACGCGCCCTCAAATTCTACAGTTCCGTGCGAATAGACCTGCGTCGCACCGAATCCATCAAGCAGGGCTCGGATATCATTGGCAGCCGGGTCCGCGCTCGCGTCGTAAAAAACAAGGTGGCCGCACCCTTCCGGGTCACCGAGTTCGACATTATGTTCAACAAAGGAATCAGCAAGATGGGAGACCTGCTGGAACTGGGAGTAAATGAAGGCATTCTGAAGAAGGCCGGCGCCTTTTACTCCTATGGCGATACCCGGTTGGGCCAGGGACGGGAAAATTCCAAGGACTTCCTCGCCCAGCACCCGGAGATAGCTGAATCCATCGAATCCCGGGTACGAGCAAAGCTGTCTCCGCAGACTGACAACGCCGCCACGGAGAATCCACCCAGCGAAGATGACGTCAACGCCATTCTTGCTACGCTGTCGGATCAGGAGGAGAAGGAATAGTACCGGAGAGGAAAACCAGGCCGGAAGAATCTCAATCACTCAAGCTGCCCCGGGGCGAGTCGAAATCCGACAACCCGGGGCAAGACTTTTCTGATGCCCTGGCCGTATCCCTACGATTCCTGAGCTATCGCCCCCGAACAGTACATGAGGTCCGGCGGCGGCTAACCAAGAACTTCGCAGAACCAACCATAGAAGCCGTCCTGGCTCACCTGCTCGCGTGCGGATTCCTCGACGATACCGCCTTCGCCGTTCAGTGGCGAAACAGTCGCGAACGTCGGCGACCCAAAGGCAGAAAGGCAATCGCGATGGAGCTCCGCAAGCTGGGTGTTGACCAGGAGGTCATAGAATCCACCCTGGAAGAACTGGATGAAACCGCTGGCGCACGCAAGGCGGCTCTAAAGCCGGCCACGCGGCTGGTGGAAAAGGGCTGCACCCACGAGATGTTCAGAAGGAGAATCGGTGACCTTTTGCAGAGGAGAGGCTTCAACTACGGCACGGCTATCGCAACCGTAGAAGAGCTCTGGCAGGAACTTTCGCAAAATTAGCGTCGCAGCCTTTGCCAGGCCAGAAATACACCAACCGCCACAAAGAGCACTTCCAACGCTCCGAAGGCAAAAGGGCTGAACAGCTTGCTGACTAAATAGGTGGCAACAATCACAAAACCGGCAATAACCGCCAACAGGATACTCCGCTTTCGATTAACTGCCAGGCTGATGAGCTCACCGACCACATAACCAAAGAGAATGGCAATCAACCCGGAGACCGACCCGAAAGCTCCCAATCCCAGGAGCACCCGGTCCAGCACCACCCACAGGGGAGCCCCCACAACCATCAACCCCGCCGCCACTCCTATGGCCCTGGTGTAATTGGCCGGCCTGACGTCGTAAGTAGGCATTGGCTGTGCCTTGCCACATTCCCGGCACCGAATACCCACCGGCGCCTGCACCAGGCATTGGGGACAAATCTGCCTGTTGCACCGGCTGCATGACAGACCGGTCTCTATCTCGGGATGCCAATAACAGGTCATGGCCGTCTGACTTCCTTGCCCTGCCTGTTCAGATTGTCCCTGTGTCAATGGCCAACTCCAAGAAAATACTTGACCAAACTATCTTGAACTGAATAGAACTACTGAGGAATACGGCTGATCCACTCGGCACGTTCGTCCACGTCTCTGTCCCGCACCAATCGGTTGAAGATTACTTTCTTTTTGGAAAGACCTTCAGGAAAAGCCGGTGAATTGGAAAGACCTCTCTTGACTAGTACCATGACGAGGATAAGTCCACAATAACAGCTTATCACAGCAGCGTATCCTGAAGGGGCCGACTGGAGTGCTTCTCCGCCCATGAGTGCCCAAATAGCAATCCAGCTCGTTACCAAATAGCCGCCAGGCCACAGAGCCAATACCGGAAGACTCGCCGTCGCAATCAATGCCCACACCGCCGAGCTTCGGCTAACCCGCCACCCAAGCAGATAAACGGACATCCCCACAGCAAATAGAGCAGGGGCCAGCGAAAATACTATCCCGCAGATAACCATCAAGCCCCTGCCACCCTGAAATCGCAGGAACGGCGACCAGTTATTTCCAATCAATGCCAGTAAAGGCGAGGCGAGGAAAAGACAGAGCGATGAAAGCGGCAGTTCACGCGGGGGACCAAATACCAAGAGGCCGAGTACAAAGGGGGAAAAACCCTTGAGCAGCAGTTCCACGAGGGTGAGCGGTACAATCCAGACCTTGCCCAACTGCCTTACAACATTGGACCCGCCAACATTGCCGCTGCCGTACTCGCGAAGATCTATACCCCTGGTCAGCTTCGCGATCAAGTAGGGGGTGGGAACAGCGCCGGCCAAGTACGAATAACCGTAGAGGGCCGCCACTTCCAAATACATCAAGGGAATGCTGGAAGACTAGAGGCTCTTGGCCAGCTTCTTTGAAACCTCGGCCAGACGCTCCACGGATTCCATGGGTGGACCGAGGATTCCAGGCTCCTGTTCTCCCGTGTTGCCCAGCCCATGATAGTCGCTTCCGCCGCAGGGAATCAGATCGTGGCGCTTGGCAACTCCCACCAGATACTCTATGGTTTCCGGGCGATATTGGGCATAGTGTACTTCCATGCCCACCAAGCCTACTTCTTTCAGCTCGGCTACCTTCGTATCAAGATCCTCCAGGTTGGCAGGGTGCGCCAGGACCGCCGCACCTCCGACCTTGGCCAGCAATTCCACGCCTTCCATCGGGGTCATTTTTTCACGTTCGGCGTAGGCCAGGCCATTACGTCCCAGGTACTCGTAAAAGGCTTCCTTCGGCTCTTTGAAGTAGCCACGTTCCACCATTGCCAAGGCAATGTGAGGTCGTCCTACAGCGCCATCTCCAGCTATTTCCTGCACTCGCTCCCAATCAACCGGCTTGCCCAGGGACTCCAGTTTCTCGACAATCATCCGGCCACGCTCGAGTCTTCCCTTACGAAAATTCCGGAGTACTCCCTGAAATTCCTCATCCTCATATTGAAGAAAGTACCCGAGCATATGAATCTCATCACCGGGTATATCGGTGCTCAGTTCTATGGCCGGAATAATCTCCAGGTCCGGGAGAGCTGCGGCAGCTCTTTTGGCCTCGTCTACGCCGTCCGTCGTATCGTGGTCCGAGATTGCGGCAACTTTTACGCCTTTGCTGGCAATCAGATTGACCAGCTCAGTTGGCGACAGCCGCCCATCTGATGCGATTGTATGTAGATGCAGATCAACTAATTCGTCCATGCTAGTCCACCATTCTGTCTATTCTTTCGATTGCTACGGCCCTGCCGGTGTTTTCGTCAATCTCCAACAAGGCTGAGTTCATGATAACGGGCCCACTGGCTACCGAAAGGCGCTGCGGCAATCCGGTCAGGAATCGCTCCAGCACGGCATTGGTATCGCTGCCTATTACCGAGTTAACGGGGCCGGTCATGCCGACGTCGGTCAGATAAGCTGTGCCCTTGGGAAGAATTCGGGCATCCACCGTTCCCACATGAGTGTGGGTGCCCAGCACGGCGCTGACTTTGCCGTCAAGATACCAGCCCATACCCTGCTTTTCCGAGGTAGCCTCGGCGTGAAAATCTACGATAATTACTCGAGGTGAATGTTCTTCGGCCGCCTCGGTTAGCAGAGCGCTGGCCGTTCGAAAGGGACAGTCAAGGGTGGGCATGAAAACCCGCCCCATCAGGTTGAGCACCATGACCCCATCCTGCACCAGGTATCCCCTACCTGGGGCGTCGGGATAGTTTGCCGGACGAATTAGAGGCAGCCCCTCATCCATGTGGGGAATAATTTCCTTCTGGTCCCAAATGTGGTTGCCCGAGGTCAGGATATCAACACCGCTTTCCAGTAGCTCTTCCGCAGTTTCCAGCGTTATGCCGAATCCGCCGGCAGTGTTCTCCCCGTTGGCAATAACTAGATCAATTCCCAGGTCTTGCCGCAGTCCGGGCAGTATTCCACGAATCCCTCGCCGTCCCGGCTGACCGATAATATCGCCTATCATAAGGATTCGCAAAACGGACTTCCTTTCTCGGTACTATGGCGTTAATTCAATCCAATTGCGCGGTCTGCCGTCCCACCAGGCATTCCGAATCCGTGCCACCAGACCCGATTAAACAATCAAGCCCAAGCGCCGAACAGTCGGTGCTTGGGCCTGACAATTATCGAGGTCACTCCAACAACCAAACCAACAAACTGAGGAGCGCAACCCTTTCGTCACAGGGGAAACACCTATCGTGCGACTTCAACGTTTCTGGTTTCTCGTATCACCGTAACTTTAATCTGGCCCGGGAATACCAGGTCTTCCTCCACCTTGCGCGCAATGTCTCTTGCCAAGGCCGCCGACCCGATATCGTCTATATCCGTAGGCTTCACCATAACGCGGACCTCGCGACCCGCTTGTATGGCAAATGCCTTGTCAACACCGCCAAAGCCAATGGCTGTGTCTTCCAGGTCCCGCAATCGCTTGACGTACTGGTCGAGAGACTCTTTGCGGGCCCCAGGTCGCGCAGCACTGATGGCGTCTGCGCTGGCGACGATGAACGACTCTATGGTCGAGTGATCGTCGTCGTGATGCTCCAGGATGGACAGGTAGGAATTGTGGTTAATCCCATACTTCTTTGCCAGTTCAGCGCCGATCTCAGCATGGGGACCGGCAACTTCGTGGGTCAAGGCCTTGCCTACATCGTGAAGCAGTCCACCTATCTTCGAAACCTGGATGTTAGCGCCTATTTCGGAAGCCATCATACCCGACAAGAGGCATACCTCAATCGAGTGCTTCAGGACGTTCTCGCCGTAACTGAAGCGGTATTTCAGCTGACCCAGCAGTCGGATCAACTCCGGGTCAATCCCGCTAAGACCAACATCAAAGGTGGACTGTTCGCCAGCCTTCCAGATGGTTTGCTCAATGTCCACCTGGGCGCGGTTGACCATGTCTTCAATCCTGGCGGGCTGAATGCGACCATCGCTTACCAGCCTCTCCAGAGCCAGGCGAGCTACTTCGCGGCGCACCGGATCGAAGCACGACAGTGTAACTATCTCCGGGGTATCGTCAATTACGATATCTACCCCGGTCATGGATTCGAGGGCTCTTATATTCCGCCCTTCGCGGCCGATGAGACGTCCTTTCATCTCATCGTTGGGTAGGGATACTATTGACGTAGTGGTTTCAGAAACCACATCCGTGGCTAAGCGGTTAATAGCCAGGGTAATAATTCGGCGGGCATTCTCTTCGGCAGTTAGCTTGTACTCACGCTCCAAGTCATAAGTGCGGCGGGAGAGCTCATGCCGGGCTTTCTCCTCACCCTCTCTTACGACCAGTTCCCGAGCTTCTTCAACCGATAGCCCAGCAGTATCCTCCAAAGCCTGGATCTGCTGAACCTTGAGCTCATTGACTTCCTCTACGGCTTTATCAACCTCGGACTCTTTCTCAGTAAGCGCTATACGTTGCTTCTCGAGGGTCTCGTTCTTTTGTTCCAGTTGCTCTTCCCGCTGCAAGTAGCGGCGTTCGAGCCGGTTGAGTTCCTGACGCTGCTCCTTGATTTCGTTCTCGCCCGCATTTCGCAGCTTTAAGACTTCTTCCTGCGCTTCCAGGAGGATCCTCCGCTTCTCATCCTCCGCCAGCGCTATAACCGAACTCGCCTCTTCTTTGGCGTTTTCTACCCGCTTACCGTCAACACGGGACCGATACAACAGCCATACTGTGGCTCCCGTCCCGACTATCCCTAATACCGCTAGGACGGCAAGGAAAATTACCAGTTCCATGGTGTTCTACCTTTCCTTTCCGTCTCGGTTAATGTGCCAAGGGAAACACTCCCTTCGTTTAGTATCGTACTAATTGATGATAGGAGTGTCAAGAAAGCCCTATCTAACGCACCAACCTCTTTTGGGTAACCCGCAATTATAACACTGTTGAGAAAACGCTTTCAAGAGGCCGTACAGCAGGAGCAGGGGCTTTCGATTCTCGACAGCATACTTCCAGTCCGATGGTGGTGAGCTTGTCGAACCATAAACGGACGGCCCTTCGACAGGCTTAGGAAGAGCGGCCCCGGCAACAATCGAAAGACCTTGCATCAGAAAGTGGCCAGCAGCAGTGTGACTATTCCGGCCAGAATAAGAGCCCCTGCCCACAGTAAATCTACGTTCAGCCAGCCTCGCCTGAGAAAGGCAAGGCCCACCCACTTGTAAACCACCGTAGCTATGGTCAACATGACCAGGAGCATCGCCAATGTATGGACGGCCAGGCCAATTCCCCAGGCAAGCGCAGTGTCCTCCAGGGCCAATTGTCCCGAATGATGCTGCAGGTCGGCCAGGGAGCCGGCCCCCTTTTCCTCCAGGTTCAGGATTATGGGCGCCAGCATCAGGCCCGCCCCGTGGGAAGTAGCCATCAGAAAAGACCACATGACGAGATCCCATCCATCCACGTTCATCCCCACCCACCGAAAGTGCCGGTAATACAAGACAAGCTTATATACACCGAACAGCAACAAGGCAATGCCGGCAACAATCCGAACCCAAAAAAGTGGAACAATGTAGCCCAGGACGGCAAGAACCACGGCTACTATCGCCAGAGAGGCCAGGTGACCCACGGAAATGAAGAAGACCGCGCTGCCGATGGCCCTGGCGCTCTCTCGTTGCAGGCCAAGACTGACGGCAAACAGCCATCCCATGGCCGGGTTAACACCATGGAAAGCCCCCAGGGCCGCCAGTCCTAACAGGGGCCCCAGGGAAGCCAGGGCAGCTGGTTCAGCGTGAACCGGCAGCGACAAAATCATTTCGTTATATGCTACCCACCCCCTTAACCGAGGGATTTAATGGGCCCGGAGGCCGGGCCGTCAGGGGTAGCAGAAGGAGTCGGAGGAAGCGTCTCCCCCCTCCAATCGGACTTGATGGGCGCGTCCTTCGCCGAAATCAACAAAGAACTCCTGGTCAAGGGAAATGCCGCCTTCCGGGTCGGCATCTATTTTCGCCATCCATCCAGTGATGTTGTCGTAGAAAGTATCATCCCAGGAGCTATACAAGGAGTTAGTTACGTATATTCGACGACCGTCACGGCTTATCTCGACCATCTGGGGGCCGCCAACCAGGGGGCCGGACCTGGAGTGACCAGCCTTCCTGACGATTCCACCCAGTTCTACCGTACCGGTGTGTTTCGGTTGGAAGGGATCTGATACGTCATATTGACGCAACTCCCCCGTCCCCCAGCAGGAAACATAGAGAAACCTGTCATCCAGAGACAGGTCCAGGTCGGTGACGAGTGGCGGAACCGCTCCCAGCCCCTTTAACGAATCGGGCAACAGCGCCGGATCTGCAGGCTCGGCGGGTATTTCAATCACCTTCTTAACCGCCCACTTGCCGTCTTCCTGGTACCAGGTCCAGACCGAGGAGGAAAGGTCCTGGTTATTGATCACTACCCCAACAAATCCGTGGGACTTGGTGGGATTATGGGAGGGCCTCAGTTCCAGCACCATTTGGTGCTCAGACCCGAAGTCAACCTCTTGCAGGTGCCGACGGCGGCGCAAGTCCCAAAAGTGAATCTTGTGGCCATAGTTACCGGCAACAATGTCATTCAGCGACGGACCATTCTCGAAAAGTTCCGGCGAACACCATTCACTGGTAATCGCCACATCCAGGCCCATGTGCCACCAGAAATCATAGGCCAGCGTTTGAGGACCCCGGTCCAGTTCCCATGCCCCCAAAGGCTCAAAAGTGTTGTGGTCTATCCTCAGAATTCCCCCTGGAGAACCGCCCTCCGCTGATCCGATGCCATTAAGATAAATGGCGTCGGGACCACAGTGAACGGTGTGCAGCCTGCTGTAACCCGTACGATTGGCAATTACGTCAGACTCGATGGTCTTGATTATCTGGGGATTGTATGGGTCCGGTTTGGTGTCGATTATGTATAGCCGGGAAGTCCTTAAAGCGGGCACGATCAAGTAACGTCGTTCAAGGTGGGGATGAGGAGCGTAGGGGCAGAGAGATGCGCTGCAAGCGTTCCAGCCAAAGTGATGCAACTCATCCCCCACATTGGGCATTTCCAATGAGCTAACAATCGAGCCATAGGTGGGAGAAGCCGGATCCAAATCAACGACCGACATAGCGTCAGGACTGCCGTTGGTATTCAGCACCGCCACATAGCCCAGCTTCTCAGGAGGAGCCTGGGATGCCAAACGGGCCGATGGATAAAATGTCGGGTCGGGTGTCATCAAAGGGTTCTGTTTAGTTTTGCGGGGTAATATGCTATAATCCCTGGCATCTTAAA
>VXOH01000139.1 GCA_009840135.1 Chloroflexota bacterium
GATGGCTCATGGCCCCTATAGTATAATCCTACCCAGCACAATGCAACAGAACCAGAATTGGGGAACTTACCGAGATCGAGGCGCAACTTATGCTCGCCGGTTTTGACCAGGCGGAACTGTACAAGTATGAACAGGCACGGGAACTGTCTATCTCACTACTCGAAGAATGGTTAGTGAACTATAAATTTAAGGACTGGGACTATACCGAGGGTAGCAAAGTAAGTGTAACTTCGGAGATGAAGAAAAGCCGAGCTGCTGAGATTGCCAGATCTCTCAACGATACAGAACGGTGGCATTCCCATGGACATGGAATATCTATGGAAGTTTTACGAAGAGACCTTAAAGTAAGAATTGACGACTTCGATTCTGACCTAGGCATTGGCAAGGAAGTCCGGGACTACTATAATCTGCTAACTGACTACATGAACAAGAGGGGAAATCCCGGTGCTTTACATTATCCAGGACAGTACCTGCCCATTTATACCTAGTAGTACTGACCAAGGAGAACGCCATGATCACAGAAAATGAACTACGACAATTGATCTTCGACAACCCCAGAGTGGATGGCAAGAAGTTAGAGGAGTTCGTTGACTCGTTTGAAAAATTGCGCTCTACGAGAGTAACGAAGCCAAAGCGTCGGTTGGCGTCTCCGTTAGCTAGACGGCGCGTAATTGTTGGTGAGCCGGACCATTCCGACCCCCGTGCTGTAGATCTACGTGGACGGCGATAGCAAATCTTTGCGGGACAAAGCAAGGCCAGTCTGCAAGGGGCTTCCGGAATATGGAAGCCCCTCCTTTATTACAGGTTCGACAGGATAACTGAATGCCCTTTCTCTTACTGCTTGGGTGTTCCGCGGATGTGCCCCTTCCAACCACCCCTACCCAACCACTTGGGCGATGCCGAAATAAACTCCCTGCGGGTCTTTCAGGAAGGCGAAGCGGATGTTGTCCACCTCGGTCAGCGGGAGCACTTCCTCGGCGCCCAGGCTCTTGGCCTCCTGAAGGCTGGCGGCGCAGTCATCAACGCAGAAGTACACGGACCAGTTGGGTGGTACCTCGCCCCATTCGGCCTTGATCTGCATCATTCCGCCCACCGGGCTATCGCCATTTTTGAACTCGTGGTACTGGCCACCCTGCGGGTCCGGATGGGTAATGGCCCGGCTCCAGCCAAATACGCTGGCGTAAAAGCCGGCGGCGGTCTCGGTGTCGTTGGTGTAGAGTTCGTTCCAGCCGAGGGCGCCCGGGGCATAAATGAGCTGTGCGCCGATATGCTCCCTTGGCTGCCACATGCCGAAGGCGGCGCCGGTGGGGTCGGCGACAAAGGCCATCCTCCCGGCTTCGAATACGTCGTCGGGACCCATAATCAGGGAGCCGCCTGCATCGGTCGCCTTCCGGACCTGGGCATCCACATCCACTACCGAAATGTAGCTGCTCCAGTGAGGGTAAACACCCTCCATGCCGGGGCCCATTTCGTACAGCCCGCAGATGTTCTTACCGTCCTTCTGCATCATGGAATAGACCATTCCATTGCCCACCGGATTGTCAATGGCGGTCCAGCCCAGCAGGCGGGAGTAAAAGCTCTTGGACGCCCCGGCGTCGGTGGTGGACAGGTCTACCCAGCAAAAATTGCCGGGGGCATGGCTGGTTACTTCAGGCATATTGAATAACACTTCCTTACTGAAATTGAGGGTTGAACGGCGGCCTTCATTCAAGCATTCACACATTTACGGATAGTTGCCGGTGCGAGGGTAATCCAGCGAGTCCGAAAGCCGGCAAACCGCAGCCGGAGAATTATACAACAAGAGAGCTGATGAAGCGGCAGGGCATTAGATAGATCCAGGCCGTTTGAGACATCCCAAACTCCGCTAATCCTGAGCTTGTCGGAGGACACCCCTGATACTGCGGGACGGTCCGACAGGCTCACCCTGAGTGGTTCTCATGGGATGCCTTCAGGGTTCAAATTGCCCTCCCTCACCGACCCGAGAAAGTTCGCTTTCCAGTGGTCACGATACCGGCGAGGCCAGTTCGAGAGCCGCCTCCACCCGCGGCCCTAGGTAATGTTCCCGCGGCAGAATGCCTGAATCGGAACGCTGCCCACCGACTGGCCGCCTTTTGCGCCTTTGGCTATTATGCTATAATTTACCTTTCCGCAACCTGTGGCGGTTTATTTTTGTGCCACTCGCGGAGCAGCAAGTTACGGAGTGAGTTTAGGTGAAAGTTACGAAGGAATCGTCCAGCACCGTAGAGATTATCCTGAATGTCGAAATGGACGCTGCGGACGAGGACCCCTATATTGACCGATCCTACCGTCGTACCGTTGGCCGCCTCAACATCCCCGGCTTCCGCAAGGGCAAGGCGCCCCGCTCTATAGTAGAAAACTACGTTGGCCGCGTTGCCCTGCTCCAGGAAGCCCTGGACTTCATGATTCCCGAAACCCTGAACCAGGCCCTCCAGGATGAGGAAATCCAGGCTTTCGTCGAGCCTCGGGTTGAAGTCACGGAGTTGGAGCCGGTCTCTTTCAAGGCCACCGTCCCCCTGGAACCCAGCGTTGACCTGGGGGAGTTTTACGACCTTCGCCTGGAAAAGGAGCCGGTGGAGATAAGCGACGAAGAGGTTGACCAGGTGCTGGAGCGGATTCGCCGCGAGATGGCCCCCTGGGATCCGGTCAGCCGCCCCGTGCAATTTGGGGACCTGTTGAATTTGAACGTCCAGGGAGAAATGGACGGTGAGCAGGTTGTAAACGACGAAGCCGTGGACTACATCCCGGAAACCTCCAATGTCCTTCCTTTCCCCGGGTTTGCCGAACACCTTGAAAACCTGGAAGAGGGCCAGGAAGCGGAGTTTACCGTAACCATTCCCGAGGACTATCCCCGTACCGAGTACGCCGGCAAGGACGTGGCCTTCAAGGTGGAGGTCCTTTCCGTCAAGGAAAAGGCCCTGGCTGACCTGGACGATGAGTTTGCCAAGGGCGTGGGCGAGGGGTTTGACGATATGGAAGCCCTGCGCGCCCATATCCTGGAACGGGTGACCAGCGAGGCCGAATCCCAGGCCGATTACGCCTTCCAGGAGCAGAGCATGAACTCGCTGCTGGAGAGCGCAACCATCACCGCCTCCGACCTGCTGCTGGAACGGGAGATCCAGAGCATGCAGGACGAACGGGAGCGCATGCTGCGGAACCAGCGGCTCGACCTCGACACCTATTTGACCTACGTAGGCAAGACGGAGGAGGAATTCCAGGATGAGCTAAGGCCCGTGGCCGAGGACCGCCTGAACCGCATGCTGGTAATTCGCAAGCTGGCCCAGGAAGAGGGTCTCATGGTTGAGCCGGAGGAAATCCAGGAAGAGATCGAATCCATGCTCGCCAATGCCTCCGGAGAAAACATCAATGCCATGCGCCGTGCCTTCAACTCCGAGGGCACCAGGGATTCCATCCGGGCCTCCCTTCTTAACCAGAAAGTAATGGCTCGACTGGTGGAAATTGTGCAGGGCCAGGAGCCAGGCGAAGGCGCCATCGGCTCCGATGATGAAACGGAAACCAGCTCTGCCGACGAAGCGGCTTCAGCAGAGGCAGAAGCGGAAGCAGAAACAACCGCCGAACTTGAGAACGTGGAATCCGCCGAGGCCGTCTCGGAAGAATCGAGCGGCGAAGCGGATGCATCGGCCGGCGACAGCCGGTAAAGGAAGCAATGAAGGAGCATAACCCAATGCTGTACAACCCCTCGCAGCCTGCCAGTTCGAGTAACCCCCCGCTGACCCCCGCCGTGTGGCAAAGCGGGCTTCTCAGCTTGTCCGGTTCCCCCGAGTCGGCGTTGACGACTCCCCAGGGAATTATCCCAATGGTCATCGAAACCAGCCCCCGGGGAGAAAGAGCTTTCGACATTTACTCCCTTTTGCTGAGGGAGCGCATTATTTTTCTGGGCACCCCCATCATGGACCAGGTAGCCAACACCATAATCGCCCAGCTCCTTTACCTGGAGCGGGAAGACCCCGACCGGGGCATCAACGTATATATCAACAGCCCTGGCGGCTCCATCACCGCCGGCCTGGCCATCTATGACACCATGCAGATGATTTCGCCGGAGGTTTCCACCGTCTGCGTGGGCATAGCCGCCAGCATGGCCACGGTTCTGCTTTCCGGCGGGACCAAGGGCAAGCGCTATTGCCTCCCCAACTCCACCGTTCACATGCATCAGGCCCAGAGCGGTACCCAGGGAGCAGCCTCCGACATACAAATCGCTGCCCGGGAAATAACCAGGCTCCAAGACCTGCTCCGGGGCATCCTCTGTGAGAATACCGGCCAGCCCATGGATAACATTGTTCGCGACAGCGACCGGGACAACTACCTGACTCCCCAGCAGGCCATGGAATACGGCCTGGTGGACGAAATCCTGGGTGTGAACCGGGAAGGGCAGTCCGAGGACTCCGCCGAAGCCGCCGACCAGTAATTTTCACCGATACTTGATGCCTTCCCCAGCCAGCTTGCGGGAAGGCATTTCAGTTTGGCCTGAGCGAATCCTGATTGGTGGTAGCAGCCCGTGGCGAGTTCGGAAAGCAGGGATACAAGAGGCAGAGGTGGCACCCGGCCCATGCAATGCTCGTTTTGCGGTAAGGCCAGATCTCGCACGGAACTGTTCCTGTCCGGCCAGGGTCGGGCCTCGGTATGCTATGACTGCATTCGCGCCCTCGGCGAACTCATCGAACCCGACGCCCCCCCGGAGCCTCCAAGAGCTACCCACCACGAGGGCCCCCTGGTCCCCCGGGAGATTTACTCCAGCCTGGACGACTACGTCATCGGCCAGGAACGCGCCAAGAAGACGCTGAGCGTAGCCGTCTATAACCACTTCAAACGCATCTGGTCCGGCGCAGCCGGCTCCGAGGTGGAGCTTCAGAAGGCCAACATACTCCTCATGGGGCCCACCGGCAGCGGCAAGACCTTGCTGGCGGAAACTTTGGCCCGCACCCTGGCAGTCCCCTTCGCCGTGTGCGACGCCACTTCCCTCACCGAGTCGGGTTACGTGGGCGAGGACGTGGAAAACATCCTGCTCCGCCTGATTCAGAGCGCCGACTGGGATATTGCCCGGGCCGAGCAGGGAATCATCTACATAGATGAAATGGACAAGATAGCCCGAAAAGAGGGCGTAAATCGGTCCATAACCAGGGACGTTTCAGGGGAAGGGGTCCAGCAGGAACTGCTGAAGATTATCGAGGGCTGTGTTGCCAACGTGCCTCCCCAGGGCGGGCGCAAGCACCCCCAGCAGGAGTTCCTGCAGATTAACACCCGCAACATCCTCTTTATATGTGGCGGCGCCTTTGAGGGCCTCAGCGACATAGTTTCCCGCCGCATTGCCACCCACGGCTCCCAGCTGGGATTCCTGGGCGGAACTCGCACCAGGCCCGATGCCGAGAGTGGCGTTCTCTCCCAGGTTACTCCCGAGGACCTGCTGGCCTTCGGCTTCATACCGGAAATGGTGGGGCGACTGCCCGTGGTAACCAGCCTGGACCACCTGGAAAAGGGAGCCCTGGTCCGGGTGCTCACCGAGCCCAAGAACGCCATCGTGAAGCAGTATCAATACCTGTTCAGCATTGACGGGGTGGAGTTGGAATTTACTGCGGGGGCCCTGGAGGCTGCTGCGGAGAGGGCGCTCAACCATTACACGGGCGCCCGCTGCCTGCGTTACATTGTGGAAGAAACCCTTCTGGACGTGATGTACGAACTCCCGTCGCTTAAGGACGTCAGCCGCTGCACCGTGGACCGCGACGCCATTGAGGGCCACGGCGTTCCAACGCTCTTAACCGATTCCGGCGAAAACGTGCCCCTCTACCCCGAATTCCTGCAACAATCGGCCTGACCTCTCCTGCCCCTCTCCTGAAAGTGTAACGTAATGCAGCATCGCAGTTGATTAGCTGTGAACTGTAGTTTACAATATGCCTGGCTTGGAAATTGTTCAAAGTGCAACTTTCAAAAGGTGGTCTGGTAGTCTTCGAGACCGCCGCGCGCTGGCACGGATCAATGCTCGTTTGAGAAGCCTGTCGATGGGGAACTTCGGCGATTCCAATTATGTAGGCGACGGCATATTTGAGATGCGTATCCATTACGGACCTGGCTACCGGCTCTATTATCTGCGGGATGGAGAAAGTCTGGTCGTACTGCTATGCGGGGGAGACAAGGGAAGCCAGAGGCGGGATATCGAGCGAGCCAGGCGGTTGGCGTCAGATTGGAGGTAGTGTATGACCGAAGCCTTTTCCCCGTGGGATGCGGTAGATCACCTTACCAACAAGGAAGACGTGCTCCTGTACTTGGAAGCCTGCGCCGAAGAGGACCCGGGCGACGGTAGCTTGATTCGCGCTGCCCTGAATGATATTGCGAGGGCCCAAAACATGAGCCAACTGGCCCGTGAAATCGGCATGACCCGGGAGGGACTTTACAAGGCCTTGTCGGAAAACGGGAACCCTTCTTTTGCCACGGTCATGCAAATTACCCGTGCCCTGGGCATGAAGCTACGGATCACGGCATAATTTTCTGCGCTCCCCAGCGTATCCAGAACTCCTCCTAATCCACTCCATCGGCGGACATGGCCTCATCTATCTCCGCATCCAGGCAGAGGCCGGGCGGAACCATTGATGCCAGGGAGACTCCCTCCCGGTTAAAGACCCGCCCGTTCTCAATCCTTACCTTCCCTTCGGAAACTGCCCGCAGCGATTCCAGGATCAGGTATGGTTCCCTGCGGAATTCTGCCTCCCTTATCTGCTTGAACAGGCCGAACTCTTCCCCCTGGCTCGACCGAATTTCCTCCAGGTCTTTTTCCTCCAACTCCTCCCATCCCCGGTCAAAGTCGGGTCCGGTAATGGGCGCCGTGCAGTAGGAAATTACGGGCCCCCGGTCCAGCTCCTCGGTGGCCAGGTGAATCATGGCCCCAGTGCGGGTGGCCCGCTGCTCGATCAATTCCCAGGTGACCGTCTGCCAGGTGCCAATGGGCCCATCGGGCAGGGCCGGATGCAGATTTAGCAGGGGGTAGCAACTGCACATTTCGCCGCCGGCGATGAGCATATAGCCGGCCAGGACACAGATATCGGGGTGAAAGTCCTTGAGGCCCTCAAGTACCAGGCGGTCGTATGCCGGGCGGAGCTCTTCCCAGCTTAGGCCGGAAGAACGGTGGGAGCGGCGAAAGCGGGCGGAAGAGCGGGTAACCAGGGGCAGGTTGTAACTGTCCACCAGCCTGAAGAAATCGTCGGAGCCCTGGGACTGGCCCCGGTCCCGGTTGCTGAACACAAACCCAATCCGGGCATTCAGTAGACCCCGTTCTATTCGTTCCTGGATGAACCTCAAGAGACCTCGGGAACCCTCGCCCCGTCCCGTGGAGAACCAGCCAATGTTCAGCATGGGCTAGTCGTCATTGGGTAGGTCTTCCTCCGGTTCCCAGTCGTCGTCCAGGGGCGGCGCTTCCAGGTCGCTCCAGGAAAGCCCCTCCGGGGCCGACGTTGCCTTGGAGGAGGAGCCCTCCCGGATTTCCGCTATCCGAAGCTCCGTCTCATCAAGCAACTGGCCACAGCGGCGTACCAGGGCCATGCCTTCCTCAAACATCGTGGCCGCCTGGTCCAGGGGAAGCCCCCCGGATTCCAGGGTTTCAACCATGAACCCTAGGCGGGTAAATGCCTCTTCAAACGTCAGGGATTGGGGCGATGACAGGGCTTCGTCGGGTTGACTCTCCAGCATAAGGGGCCGTTACCTCGGGAGGGGGTAGTGCAGGTTCAGCAAACAGTTTAACGCGGAAGAAGGTTGGGGGAAAGAGCAACCAACACGGCAGTAAATGTGATAATACCCGATTTATCAGCTTCTAATGGTAAGAAGTACGTAAACTGCAAATGCCCGACGATCCTTGATTGGAACCTGCTGAAAGCCCTTAATGGCTCGGTCAGTTGCTTCTATGTCTTGCTCGACGATTAGCTTGGGAAAGGTAGCGTGGGGGTCGTAATCAGCCTTGTGTCTCTTTTCCCGCATATCAACAAACTGGTTGGCAAACTCCTGAACCTCGATAGGAAATCGCCGCAAAACAGCGACCTGCCTGAATCGTTGCCTGGCCGTTCTATGTTCGAGCGCACGATAAGCTTGCCGCCAAGCGGGTCGACTGCGATCTGATCCTGTTCCACCTACAAGAGCATCGGCGCAACATCCGGCCAAACAATGGAACATGGCATAATAGGCGCTACTTACAGCTCGGCAGAGATTGGCTTGGCGCGGCCTCCCGCGTCGCACTTTCAGCAGGTCCCTGGCAGCGGTAATCAAATTAGAGGGAGTCAACCTTACCTCGTCTCAAGTAACTTTGATACTCCTGGCTATCTATAAAGTAGGGTGAAGGAAATTCCTGTATTCCGATGCTATCCAGTTGATTCCTGACACGGGTGATTAAGCCCACGTTCCATTCCGGGTCGAGCAGGTTCGTGTTGCCGTTCACCACCAGCAGGACACGAACGTAATCATCTCCGTAAAAATCCACGTCCCGTTTGACAATTACAGGGTCAAACACCAACTCCCCGGCGTATCGCTCATACAGTGTAGCTTCAAATACGCTTTTTACTTTCTCCATGGCTTCCGGCGTCATGACGCGATCTCCTTTTGTGGACCACAGAATTACTTTAGGCAAAGCAGGGCAATAGTGTCAATTACCGGTTGTCAGTAACGCGATCCCCCGAAAGTGAGCCGGAAAATTATACGTGAACTGGCAAGCCTCTAAGGAATCGGTCGGGCGTCCTAAAGCAGGCGCGCCATCCCCGGTGGTTCCGGTGGCTGGCGACGTTGGCGGCGATTTGCGGGAGGCGCTGGGGGCAGGGGAGCAGGTTCCGGCGGATCCTGCTTGGCCGGCTCTTCCATTGTCGGGGGTTCGATTTGTTGGTCGCCAGGCTGTTGGTCAACGGGCGGGTCGTTGTCGGGGCCGTCGTTCTCAGGTTGATATCTCTCGGCCTGGTTATTCTCGGCTTGGCTATTCTCGGCCTCGGAATCCAGGGTTCGATCGCTTCCGGCAGAGGCGGAAAAAGAGCCGTCGGCTACTCTGATGGTCAGGGACTCGCCGCCGGAAATCTGGCTTATCGAGGAGACAACCCCGCCGGACTCTCCCAGTTGCACCATGGCAAAACCCCGGCGCAGGGTAGCCGCCGGGTCCAGGGTACGTAGGCGGCTTTCCAGTCCGTCCACCTCCAGCCTTGCCATTCTCATTCGGCCCGCCAGGCTGTTGTTCATTACGTCGGCCAGATCGTCCACCTGGCGCCTCAGGTTGCCCAGGTCGGGAAGCCCGGCATCCAGGCGGCGGGACAGGGTGGCAACCTCCGCGCGGCTGCCCTCGACCGCCCGCAAGACACTGCGTTGCGCCTGCTCGGTCCAGGCCAGCAGGGTCTGGCGCAGAACGTCCCCATCCGGAACGACCAGTTCCGCTGCCGCCGAAGGGGTGGGCGCCCTGCGGTCCGCCACGTAGTCGGTGATGGTGAAGTCGGTCTCGTGCCCTACGCCACTGACCACGGGAATCCGGCTGCGGAATACTGCCCTGGCCACAATTTCCTCGTTAAAGGGCCACAGGTCCTCCAGGGATCCTCCCCCACGGGCAACGATTATCACGTCGGGGCCGCCGTCGGTATCCAGGCGGTCCAGGGCCGTGGCGATCATCGGAGCGGCATCCAGGCCCTGCACCTGGGTGGGGGATAGCAGCAACCTGGCCAGGGGATAGCGGCGCCGTACCACGTTCTGAATGTCCTGCCAGGCGGCGCCGGTGGGAGAAGTGACCACGCCGATAACCTCGGGAAACTGGGGAAGAGGCCGCTTGCGGGATTCCTCGAACAGCCCCTCCTGGGCCAGCCGGGCCTTCAGCCGTTCCAGCTCCTGGGCCAGCTCGCCCTCGCCCTCGGGCAGGACCCGGTCCACCATGAAGTCGGTGGAGCCTCGTGGCTCGTAAAAGCTCATCCTTCCGTGGGCCCGAACTGACTTGCCGTTATCGAGAATGCCGGCGCCGCCCTGCCCTCGGAAGAGGACGCAATTCAGGGAAGCCGCACTGTCCTTGAGAGTGAAATAGGAGTGACCCGAAGAGGAGGCGCGGAGGTTGGAAACCTCTCCAACAATCCACAGATCGGAAAGGTAAGGGTTGCTTTCCAGCAACTCCCGCAGGTGGACAGCCACCTGGCTGACGGTGAGGACTGCCTGCTGCGGGAGGGTCACGGCGCTAGCTTACCCGTTCCGTGTACTGGCCGGTACGGGTGTCCACCTTGACGATGGTGCCCGGGGTAATGAACATGGGCACGTTGATGCGCAGGCCCGTCTCCAGGGTTGCCGGCTTGTTGCCCCCCTGGGCGGTATCACCCCGGAAAGCAGGAGGCGTGTCCTTGACCTCAAGCTCCACGTGGGTGGGCAGATTCACGTTGATGGGCGAACCCTTGTAGAAAACCATTTCGGCCATCATGTTCTCTTTCAGGTAGTTGAGGGTGTCGCCCAGGGTCTCCTTGGTCAGTTCGTATTGGTCGAAGGTCTCCTGGTCCAGGAAATAGAAGTAGCTGCCGTCGGTGTAGAGGTACTGGGTTTCCCGATTGTCAATCTCAGCCACGGTGAAGTCGGTGTCGTAACGCTGGAAGGTGCGCTCCACCACGGCCCCGGACAGCAGGTTCTTCATCTTGATGCGGGTAACGGGGGCGCGCTGCTGCATCTTGTGCCGCTCGTAGTCCATAACCTGCCAGGGCTGGCCGTCCAGCTCAATAACCATGTTGCGGCTAAGGTCGCCAAAGTTAATGCTCATGTATTATCTTCTCCTACGGTCCCTCGATTGAAACTGCTATGGTCTGGGATCCTGAGTTCGCTGCCTGAACAGGACGTGAATGGCAAAGGCCCGGCGTTGGTCTTGGCCAACCGCGTTAAACCCAGTGATTACACTTTCGATTTCGTCAATTAGAGTCAATACTTGAGCCCGGGAAAATGCGGCTGCCGGATCGTAATCAGCAGTATGGCGAAGCCCTTGAATCACAACAAATTTTCCCGCAAAGCTTGCTATATCCGCTCCATATTCCGGCATGTCGGGAACTCTATCGCACTGCCTTTTGGCGAGACTATGATCTAGTGCCCGGTATGCTTGCCTCCAGCTCGGATGAGCGCGGTTATTACCTGCCAGCGTATCAGCACAACTGTGTGCTAGGGTATGGAACAAAGCATAATAGGCTGTACTGATAGAACGACAGAGATAGGTTTGCCCTGCTTCAGTTAGCTCAGTTGCCGATGACAACTCGGCAAGTCCACGGGCAATGCTAATTAGGACTTGAGGGTTCATACGCCTTAGGATGTTTCTCCCTGAAAACCCCTTTCCAATCGGCCTTAGGCACAAAGGAATGACAGGGAATGCTGGCTATGCCCAACTCAACCAACCCGGGCCGAAGCAACATTGGCAACCCGGAACTCCAACCTGGATCCAGCTTCTTGTAATCCCCCTCGTAAATTATGAATATATCCAGGTACTCGTCGCCGTCGTGGTCAATGGCAGGCTGCACTACAATGGGGTCAAAGACAAGCTCGTCTTTGAAATGCTCCCGTAGTGAATGACCGACCAGCTTTCCTACTTTGTCCGCTACTTCCCGGCTTATCATCGCCTTCACTTCTCTTGCCGAATGGGAGCTCCCCCCTACTTCCCCGCCTTGCTCAATGCCGTCGCCCCATCCTCTCCCAGTACCACTATATCCTCGATGCGGACTCCGCCCCAGCCGCTCACGTATATGCCGGGTTCGACGGTGAAAACCATGCCGGACTCCAGGACGTTTTCGGAGTTGGGGCCGACGCGGGGGTTTTCGTGGACGGCGAGGCCCACGCCGTGACCGAGGCTGTGCCCGAAATTGTCGCCGTAACCGGCCTCGGCGATAACGTCCCGGGAAAGGGCGTCGCACTCCTCGCCCGTCAGGCCGGGGCGCACCGTGTTTATGGCGGTAAGCTGGGCGCCCAGGACAATGCTGTAAATCTTGTGGAACATTTCATCGGGCTCGCCCACCACCACGGTGCGGGTGATGTCGCTGCAATAGCCGTTGACCCGGGCTCCCATGTCAATGACGATGGGTTCGCCGGCCCTGATCACCGTATCGTCGGCGCGGTGGTGGGCCATGGCGCCGTTGGGACCGGCGGCCACGATGGTGGCGAAGCTGATGTTGTCGGCCCCGAACTCGCGCATGGCGACCTCCATCCGCCAGGCCACTTCCTTCTCCGTCATGCCCGCTTCAATTGCGGGGCATACAAGTTCCATGGCGCGGTCCGAGGCGTCAATGGCTTTCTGAAGTTGGGCCAGTTCATCCTCGTCTTTGAAAGCCCGCAGCCCGGCGGCAATGCCCGAGGTGGCGATAACGGACGTTCCGGCCAAGTCTTCATCCTCCCTTATAGCGTCCAGCACCTGATTGTAGGAGGCAACCGTCATGTTGTCGCTTTCAAACCCGAGCTTCCTGACGCCCGTTTCCTTCAATGAGTCCAGCAGCCAGTCCAGGCCGCTCTTCATCCGGATAACCTCAAAGTGAGGTGACTGGGTTCCCGCCTGTTCGACGTAGCGGGAGTCGGTGAACAGGAGCCGTCGGTGGGGGGTAACCAGCAGGTAGCCGGCGGAGCCGGTGAATCCCGACAGGTACCGGCGGTTTTCGGTGGCGGAAATAAGGATGCCGTCCAGTTCCTTTCCTGGCAACTGGGCGGCCAGACGGGCAGCGCGTTCAATCATAAGAAGCTTTCTTCTTCGATGATACCGGCTATGATCTCTATAGCTGAAGTATAGCTTCTCCAACCAAAGCCTGCAATTTGGCCGCGGGCTATATCGGCCACCACCGAGTGCCTGCGCCACTCTTCGCGGGCGTGAATGTTGCCAAGATGCACTTCGATTACGGGCACGGCTGCGTCAATCAGGGCGTCCTTCAGGGAATACCCGTAGTGCGTCAGGGCCCCCGGGTTTACGACAATGCCGTCAATGTTGCCCCAGCTTTGCTGGATGCGGTCAATCAGTTCCCCCTCCAGGTTCGACTGGTAGAAGGACACGTCCACGCCCAGGGTATCGGCTTTCTCCGAAATGGCCCTGTTGACCTCGTCCAGGGTTCTCACACCGTAGATTCCGGGATTCCGGCGGCCGAGGATGTTGATGTTGGGTCCGTTGAGGACGAGTATGCGAGTCATGGGTGGTTGCTCCTGTGCTCTAAAACAGACTGTTAAATTCCCGGCATATCTTTTTCAAAGCGCTGTCAATACCCGGTTGACTTTGCCAGGTTTGATTCGTACCCTTCCAGAGGTGCCTCGGTAGCTCAATGGATAGAGCGATGTTTTGACTAAGCATTAGATGCAGGTTCGAGTCCTGTCCGGGGCACTCACTATCCAAGTGCTTTGACTGTTGTTTCCTGTTGCCTTTCCTTCCGATATTGAGACTTGCTACATATAGATTGGCCCACGGCCCCCTGGACGCCAAACTGTTGACAACAGCCACCTTCAGCATATATATTCTAGTAGCTTAGTCAAAGCATTGCGTTCCGTCGAGCTAGACTGGGACTGCGCATCTGGGCCGTTTGGTTGATGAAAAGACCTGCGGCCCTCTTTTATTCTGATCGCTTGTATTTTTCAGGGTAATGTCTCTCGCAAGATGTCCGGCTAGGTCGCTGACTTTTAGAGCAACTTGCCCGAAAGAACTGGCTTATAATTGCTGTCACGAGAGAGACTCTACTGATAGTCCTTGGGAGCAGGACAGCGCTCTTGAGAAACTCTAGCATCCACCCGACAACTCGGAGAATATTCGGGGCACAAGTTTGCGGCCATCCTCAAAGCAGGCGGGGCCAGGCGTATATTCTGCGAGGTCCCGCCCCGTTGTAATTTGTGGGTTTTTGATTAAGCC
>VXOH01000173.1 GCA_009840135.1 Chloroflexota bacterium
GGATGTTGCCACCGTCACCGAACACTCAAATACCCCGCAAAACTAAACAGAACCCATCAAAGCCATATTACTTTCCTCGCTGAAATCTCTTGGCGTCGCGCATTGAGCTAAAGACGTTGAGCAGTTGCGGGTAGCTTCGCTCGGAGCCGGTCGAAACCTGGATCCCGTTAACGGGTACTGCTGATGGGCGCCGCTGCTGGGTGCTTCCTTTACCGCAATTCCCGATTATATTTGCTGGCCTTCCTGGATACAACTGGCCGGAAAATGCGCCGCACCCGCAGACCGGAGGCAGTCGTATTTGTGAACACCAGGAGCCATCGAAACTGCCCACACGTAGGCCATTCCGGTTTACCGGACCGGACAATCCACTCTTGGTCCCGTCAAAAGTTGGATCGCGGGCATTCTATCCTCACCTCGGCCTCGGTTTAGAGGGCTTATGTTTTGCAGTCCTGCCTACCAAGCCCCGATTCTAAAACCAGGCACCGACTGCACGGCCGCGAGAAACTTCAACGAGGATTGCCGGGTGCCTGGCAATTTTACGTTGAGACGCCACTGGAGTGTGGGCTATAATGTAAGCAATTGTCCCCAACGTTCAGACAGGCTGGTCTAAAGGAAAGACAGCCTGAATCCAGGATTGTTTTGATGGCGCAGACCGATTACTACGAGGTTCTGGGTGTATCCAGGCAGGACTCGGAAGAGGAGATCCGCAAGGCTTTCCGCAGGAAGGCGATGGAGTATCATCCGGACCGCAACAAGGACCCGGACGCAGAGGAAAAGTTCAAAGAGATTAACGAGGCATACCAGATCCTCAGTGATTCCGGCAAGCGTGCCCAGTACGACCGATTTGGACATGCCGGTGTCAACGGCAATGGCGGTTTTGACCGGCCATTTGATGGGTTTGACGTCTTTGGTGGATTCGGTGACATATTTGATTCCTTCTTTGGCGACGCCGGTGGGCGGCGGGCCCGCAGTCCCCAACGGGGCACCGATCTACAGCAGCGCGTCACTTTGTCCTTCGAAGAGTCCGCTTTCGGAGCCGAACGAGAGGTGGACATTTCCCGCGTGGAGATATGCCACCTATGTTCCGGCGCCGGCAACGAGCCCGGAACCCCGATAATCACCTGCTCGACCTGCGGCGGAAATGGCCAGGTCCGGCGTACCCAGCGCAGCGTATTCGGCCAGTTTTCCCAGGTCAGCGCCTGCCCGACTTGCCAGGGCAAAGGCACCACCATGGAGAGTCCCTGTTCAAATTGCCGGGGCGCCGGAATGGAGCGTCGGAATCGCAAGACCGTCGTTAATATCCCCGCCGGCATCCAGAGCGGCATGCAGGTTCGCCTTACAGGAGAGGGAAACGTAGGCGCCAACGGCGGACCGCCAGGAAACCTTTACATCCAGGTGGATGTTAGAAATCACGAGTTCTTTGAGCGCGAGGACTACGACCTGCTCTACGCTCTACCGCTGAACGTTGCTGAAGCGGCCCTGGGGGTAGAAAAGCAAATTCCCACACTGGAGGGCACCACCACCTCTCTCAAAATCCCCCAGGGCACTCAGCCGGGGGCCGAGTTTCGCATTCGCGGCAAGGGCATCTCCCACATCAATCATGGGAGAAGGGGCGACCTCAGGGTTTTTGTTGACGTGCAGGTCCCGAGGAAATTAACGTCCGAGCAACGGCGCTTGCTTGAGGAATTTGCCCGAGCTTTCGATCCCGGAGCCTTGCAGGAAGACGAAGCTGCTACGGCGCAGGTATCGGAAAACGGATACGACCATGCCGATGACTGGGACGAGTCGGAAGAAGGCCGTGAGGGCAAGGACAAGGGCATATTTGACCGGATAAAAGACGCATTGAGCTAGCGTTTTCCGGGTTGAATCCCTTCCGGCAATGTGGGCCTCAAGAAACTCGGACAAGATGGGCTACGGCATCTCTCTTGTAGAAAATGGTGGGCCCAAAAAGAGCAAACACAAGATCAATTGACCCGGCGTCCGGAGCGCCGGGTCTCTTGACGACTTTCTGAAGTAGCGGAGCAGTTCCTAATATGTGGCAGGAAGTGAGCATTAGTGTTCCCTTCGAGTACGTTGAACCCATATCCTATCTGTTCGATAGATACGGATATGGCCTTTCCATGGAAGACGATGGGCCCGAGCTGATTAAGCTGCGCACCTACTTGCCCAGCGAGGCACGGCAGCGTTTTTCGCACATTGAAGTGGGAGTGAAACTGGCCAGTATCTTGCAGCCGCTGGGGGAGTTGGTGGTAACTCCCATGGACAATGACGCTGATTGGCAGAATGCCTGGAAGCAGCACTTCACCCTGCTTCGCGTCGGGGAGCGGGTAGTAATCAAACCATCGTGGATTGAGTACGAGGAGGAACCTGGCGATGTCCTGGTCGAACTGGACCCGGGACTGGCCTTTGGCACCGGCTATCATCCCACAACTTATACCTGCCTGGAAGCGTTGGAGAAGTTAGTCCGGCCGGGTTCGACCGTTCTTGACCTGGGCTGTGGTTCCGGAATACTCACCATTGCCGCCATAAAGCTGGGCGCCGGTAGGGTCGTAGCCCTGGACATAGACCCCCAGGCCGTCCAGGCGTCCCGCAAGAATTTCCGCCGGACCGGCATAAAGGCGCTGGTGGACCTGGAACAGGGTACCCTTCCTCATCGCCTGGCATCACCCGGTTCCATTGACCTGGCCGTGGCTAACATTTCCGCCCGGGGCATAAGAGAGCGAGCTTCGGATATTCTGCCAACCCTGAAGCCGGGGGGGATGCTCATAGCCTCCGGGATAATTGAGGAACAACACCTGGATACGGAGGTTGCCCTTGTCCAGGCAGGCTTCGTTAACGTGAGCCCATGGCCGCGGGAAGATTGGGTAACTCTAACCTGTAATTCAGGCTGACGCAGGTTCGGGTTGTCGCCAATTGATGCTATACTCTTGCCTGATTTCAGGGCTTATGACGTATGGAAAAAGTTGACCTGTACCGCTACGAATTAACCGGGCTGCTGGGGAGCGGGGCAGACTATGAGGTACGGTCTGCCATTGACCGGGAAACCGGCGATGCTGTAGTAATAAAGCGGCCGGTCCCCCAGATGATCTCCCGCAAAATGCATGGTCCCGTGGATGAGAGAACCGAAAGGACCATCCATTTGCACGGGGAATTGGCCAACGGAATACCCGGGGTCTGCCCGATGGTTGGACACGCTGAACTCGCCAATCACGATGGCTTCTTTGGTGACTCCCTGGAGCAGGAGTACCGGGTGACTATTTCCCAGCGAGCCGCCGGCATCCCCCTGGTTGGCGACCCCATGGCGCGGATTCTGAGGGTCCCCATCGGAGCAGGACAAAACCTTTTTTGCCTTCATCCCTTGTGCTTTTCCGCTGATGACGACCAATTCCCGGTTCAGCGGCAAATCCTGGATGCCCAGGAGAGGTTCCATGCCGCAGGCTATGTTCTCCTGGACTTGGGGCCGCAGAATATTTTCTTCAGTCCGGGCCAGCGGACAATTTCCATCATAGATCCCGGGGCTCTGCTTACCGCCGAAAGCGACCGGACACCAGGTAGCCGCGGGCCACAGGACATCCATGATTTCTACCTGGAGATGCTCAAGTTCTATTGCGTTCCCGAGGCGCCTCCTTCGGATGTGGCTGGCTACCGAGACCCGGTCAATTTGCGGCCAGTGGTAAATTTTCAGCAGGAAATTGACGAATTGAGTCACAGGGTTACCTCTTCCCCCGACTCATCCGTGGAAATGAAGGATGCCTGGTCCGGGATGGCTGCTCGCGTACGAAATCGGGAGTACCAGGGTTACTCGGAGTTTAAAGCCGATTACCTGGACTACTTGGAAGCACTCCGACAGAGAAACGGCAACCGGCCAGACCTGGATCGGGCCTCGGAAATATGGAAGCAGGCTACAGAGCTACTTTACGAGGACCACTGGAAAAAGTACGATTTCGACGCAATTTCCGAACTTGCCGGTTTTAAGGACTTTTAGACTCTGTCTTGAGGAAAACGGCAGGCAAATTCTTGAGCTAGAGGAAGGTAGATGGCTAACGGAAACCTCGCCAGCGCATTTGCAACTCTATTCGACAATTCAACCCACGGAGAAGACAGCTACCTTATCCGCGATCTGGGTGACGGTCATTTCCTGGACGCAGTAATGGATGGCGTCACCGGCCACGGCGGGGAGGAGGCAAGCCGCTCTGTGGCAGAGGCTCTGGAGGCAGCCACCATCCGTTCGCCGGAGGATGTTATTTCCGTGCTGGAAGAACAGAACGGCGACTTTTTCCAGGTAGGGGGAGGCCGCTTTTTGCTGACTACAGCCTCTGTGGCGCTTTTCCTGGGAGGGCCCCTTTACGTCATAAGCGCCGGCGACAGCCCGGTGTTTCACATCAGAGGCGGCGAGTATCAACAACTCTCGGGCCGGATTGGGGGCATCCTTCGCATGGGAACTGCCAAAGCCATCGGGGCGGGCCAGGACCTTATCCTGCACCGGACGGAGGTCAACCTTGCAGCCGGCGACAGGCTGGTGACGGCCTCTGACGGGGTCACAGACAACGTTAACCCCGCTGAGATTGCCCAGTTTGTTAGCAATGCGGAGTCCCCTGAATCTGCTTCGGAGGCGATAAAGCAGGCTATTGACGACAGGCTGGAGCGCGGCATCACACCCGAACTCCTGGGCGGCCGCTTTCGTCACGACGATCAGACCGGAATTTTCAGGTTTTTCCAGGCCTGACCCTGTAGCCGCATTACTTGCCCCTGCTTCCTGCCCACACCAATGCGGGGTTGAGACGCTTCCTGTTTAGCCCAGGTCGGGTCAGGCAGATTACGGCGGCCGGAGCTTTAGTGGCCTATGTCGTTCAGCTTAGGGGAACCTGTTTCCACCAATCGGCTGAGGGTTCAACCAACTGGCGGCTATCCTGAGCATTGGCCGCCAAGCAGACCGGTCAACGGTAACTTGGCGGGGTGATTTGGGCGAGTGCTTCTCTCCACAACCCTGTAGTAAGGGCACCTCTGCGTTCTTGTTAGCGCCAACCTAAGCTGTTAGAATTTTCAAACCCCTTATCGGAGTCCGCAAATTCAGCAGGTCAAGCATTATCATCCCTGCCGGGTCGGGAGGGTTAGCAGGCTACCGTGAAGATAGCGATGGTTTCCCCCTACGACTTTGCCTGGCCCGGAGGCGTGACTGCCCACGTTTCCCAGTTGGCCCAGCAGCTGACCCATTGCGGGCATCAGGTCAAGGTGCTGGCCCCTCATTCTCCCTCCCGGGAGAACCTTGAGACGGACGACCTCGTGCCCATGGGCCGTTCCGTGCCTGTTCCCAGTGGCGGCTCCATCGCCCGGGTTTCACTGTCCCTGAAGGTTTACCGGCGAGTCCAACAGGTTCTCGAGCAGGAAAGGTTCGACGTCATCCACCTTCACGAGCCCCTCGCGCCTGTGCTTCCCCTGTGCGTATTGGAGTGCTCCAATACGGTAAACGTCGGCACATTCCATGCCTATTACAACCGGCAGCATCTCTATCGCTTCAGCCAGCCCATCGTAAAACGATGGCACCAGCGCCTACATGGAGGAATCGCGGTATCACCGGCGGCGCACAAGTACGTGCATAATTTCTTCCCCCGAGAGTACCGCATTATTCCTAACGGCATAGACGTGGACCACTTTACCCGAAACTGTGAGCCATGGCCCCAGTTCAGGGACGGCAAAACCAATATCCTGTTTGTGGGGCGCATGGAGAAACGCAAGGGATTGCGGTATCTGCTGGAAGCCTACAGCCGCCTCAAATGGGAATACCCGAACATCCGGCTGATAGTTGTCGGGCCCGGCAACCTGGATAAGGATTCCCATAGAATTCTAAGCGCCCGAAATCCCCAGGATGTGGTGCTGATTGGGGGAGTATCGTACGCCGATCTTCCCCGCTACTACGCTTCGGCGGACATCTACTGCTCGCCGGCTACGGGGCAAGAGAGCTTTGGCATCGTCTTGTTGGAGGCCATGGCCGCAGGAAAGCCCATTGTTGCCTCCGCCATTGAAGGGTACATGGGAATTATCAAACCGGGGGAGCAGGGTCTTCTGTTTCCCAGGCGTGACCCGGAAGCCCTGGCTGAAGTCCTTGCCACCCTGATTAATAATCCTGAATATGCGCTCCAGTTGGGAACCAGGGGACGCCAAATGGTGGACCAATACCGCTGGAAAGTGGTAGCCAAACAGGTTGAATCGTATTACTACGACTGTATAGCGGAGAATCATGCCGATACCCGGTAGAGAAGAAGTCAGGAGAAGCCTTTCCCGTTTCGTAGAAACTCCCGGAGCCCGGCTCCTGAAGATGCTGGGGGTGTCGCCCAACGCGATTACCTTGATTGGCTTTGCCGTCTGTGTTGTCGCCGCCTACCTGGTGAGTTCCGGTTGGCTTCTGGCTGGCGGCCTCGTATTCCTGGCCGGCGGTGGCCTGGATATGTTCGATGGCGCCCTGGCTCGCATGACCGGCAAAGACAGTTCCTTCGGGGCCCTGCTGGACTCCGTCTTCGACAGGCTGGGCGAAGCGGCCCTGTTCGTCGGCATCGGCCTTTATGTACTGGACGCGGGATTCGGGGAGGGCTTTCAACGGATTTACATGGTAATAATCCTCCTGGCGTTGATTTTTTCCCAGGGGGTAAGCTACCTCCGGGCTCGAGGCGAGGGACTGGGCGCATTCACCCGGGACGGGCTGATGACCCGCACCGAGCGAGTGATAATCCTCGGTGGTGGACTGGTAGCAGACGGACTCACAACTTTCCCGTTAATGCCCTGGATTCTCCTGGTAGTCGCGATAGTCTCGTGCTTTACCCTCTTTCAGCGCATGTGGACCATTCGAGGGCTGCTGGACGAAAATGGATAAGTATCTATTGGGCCACAATGGTGGAGTTCCGCACGCCGGGGGCCGATGTATTGGGCAGGCCGATTGCTGGTGCAACAACGTCCAGCCATTGACATACAACACCGGGCAGTCCGGCGGGGAGTTACTTCATTGACTCAACCTGCCACCATGTCACCTCAGCAGCGAAACCAGCTGCGCAGAACCTTCCGAAAGGACCTTAAGGCGCCTGTAAAGTTGCGCCTGTTCACTCGGACACCTTCTCCTATTTCCATACCGGGCCGCGATTGCCCCAGCTGCGCCCAAACCCGGCAATTGATTGAAGAGGTCGCTGAGTCCTCGCCGAAGATAGATTTAGAAGTCATTGATTTTTACGGTGAGCCCCAGACCGCTCAAGATTTGTCCGTTGCTCGTATTCCCGCCATTTTGATTGGGAACGACGAGCCGCCTCGAATGGTGTTTTACGGAATTCCGCTGGCCTACCAGATGGCGGCAATTGTTGAAACAATCAGATCGGTTTCCCGCGGGACCAGTTCACTGCAGAACGATAGTCGTCGCAAGCTTCGCAGGATAAGCCGTCCAGTGCGAATGCAGGTTATGGTAACACCTGAAGACCAGGCCAGCGCAGAAGCAGCCTGCCTGGCATATTCCCTGTCGCGGGAAAGCGCCAATATCTTTGCTGAGGCCGTACAGTTGCGGGATTTCCCCAACCTGGCGCGATCCCTGGGAATCCAGGAGGTCCCCACAGTGATATTGAACGAGTTTCACCGGTTGACTTCCCCGGTTACCGAATCCACGCTGGTGGAGCGGATATTGCTGGCAGCCGGGCTGGAGTCCAGCTAAACTATGGTCAACCAAGCACCTGATTGCTGCATATTCAACGGGGAGTATAAAAGTGCCTCACGAACTGAAGAGCGACATGGAAGGACAAGGATTACGGGTTGCCGTGGTGGTGGCCAGATTTAACGACTTTGTGACCCGGCAACTCTTGACCGGGGCCCTGGAAACCCTGGCCCGGCATGGCGTACGAGACGATGACATCGGAGTTGCCTGGGTGCCAGGCTCCTTCGAACTGCCCGTGGTAGCCAAGACCCTGGCAGAGACAGGGCGTTACGACTCGGTGATCTGCCTGGGAGCCGTGATCAGGGGAGAGACCGACCATTACGAGATGGTCGCCGGACAGGCTGCCAGGGGTATTGCGTCGGTGGGTCTGCAAACCGGGGTGCCTACTATCTTCGGTGTGCTGACGTCCGACAATATGGACCAGGCCATTAACCGGGCCGGTGGCAAGTCGGGGAATATCGGAAGCAACGCTGCGGTAGCGGCAGTCGAAACTGCCCGGTTGATTCAGTCCATCAAGACGGGATAGGTCAAGCAGGGGTGTGGCATGAAATTCGGGGTAACCGTTCCCAACAACTGGGGCATCGAAGACGTCAACATTGCCCTGTCTTTTGGGCCCCTGGCCGAGGAACTCGGCTACGACTCAGTATGGGTAATGGACCATCTCTTCAACAACGGCTACATACGGGAGAGGCTGGAAGATAAGCCCTACTATCATCCCCTGGCCACCCTGTCTTACCTGTCCGCCACCACCGGCTCGGTACTGCTCGGCACCTCAGTGTTGGTGTTGCCCTACCACAACCCCGTGGAATTGGCCAAGTACACCGCCACCCTGGACCAGATGTCCGGCGGCAGGGTTACCCTGGGCGTTGGCGTCGGGGCCATGGCAGAGGAATTTGATGCGTTGGGCATCCCGATGTCGGAACGCGCGTCGCTGACCAACGAGAGCATCCGTGTAATGAGGGAACTTTGGGCGAGCCCTGCTCCCAGCTATCACAGCGCCCGGTGGAACTTTGAAGACCTGCGCTTTTCCCCGAAGCCGGTTCAGCAACCCCACATACCGATGTGGATAGGTGGAGCCAGCCCTGGAGCCTTGCGCAGGGCTGCCAGACTGGGTGACGGTTGGCATCCATCCGGGGTAACCCCTGAGGAATACGCTGCGTGCCGGGAGCAAATCATCAGCATGGCCGAAAGAGCGGGAAGAGATCCCGATTCCCTGGCCTGGTCGGCGCGGGTCGAGGTAGAAGCCACACCCGGCCCTTCCAGCGAGCGGGCGGCAAACCGCGCCAGGTTGCCTGGAAACGACCTGGAGCAGGCAGCTCTCTCGATAGCGGATTACCGGGATGCGGGAGTCGAACACATGGTGTTGGCATTGAACACGGGAGACGCCGACCGGATTCGGGAATTGATGGAGACATTTGCCGCCGATATCGTTCCTCAATTCAGGTAGCGGGCCAGATGCGGCAGGGTCCGCTCGCAAGGGTTATTCTTCCGACTCCTCTTTCTCCCTCGCCTTTTCCCTTTCCTTCCATTCCGCCTCAGTCTGCCTCAAAATGCTCAGGTTAGATATGAGGTCCTGCATGTCACCCCGCGGTACGGGCTGGTTGCCGTAGTGGGCGGTATGGAATCCTCCCACAATCCGATCCACGGGTTGGGGGGGAAGTTCATCGGAAATATTCGCCTGGTGCTCCCGAGGCGTCTGACCTTCCTCTTTGGGGTGTCCCATATTCTCGGATATAGTCAGCAACCGGTGATACACCTCCCTGGGGTTTTCCGGGTCCGGTTCGCCCTTGTCGTCTGCCATTGCCTTCCTGACCAGGTTGTTCCACCAGTTGTCTATCACCCCCGTCAGATCGGCATTGGCCTTGTCCCAGGTAAACAGTGATTCCCGTATTTCCTCGACATCCCCGGACATGCGAAAGAGGCGCCGGAAGCGAAACACTCGGAACAAGACAAAGCCGACGATGAGGGAACCGACTATGAAGACGGCCCACTTGGTCAGGGTATAGACCCACTGGGGAAGGCCCTCACCTTCCACTTCTTCCAGGCTTTCGTGGAACCTTCGGAGTTGTTCCTGGGCTTCGTTCAACCCGGAAAGGTCTCCCCCTCCCATAACCGAAGTCAGCCAGTTCCCGAAGGAAACCAGAACCGCCGCGATATAACCAAGTCCCAGCAAAACAGGCCTGAGAATCCATTCGGTTATGCGGCCCACGAATCCCAGGATGGCTCGCGTGACGTCATCCAGACCACCCATGCCCAGGGCGGAAATCAACAGGGCCAGCAGCAGGACCGCCCCGACGGCCAGTCCTATGGGCACGAACCACTCGCGGGACATTATCTGGACGTCACTCGATTCGGCGGAGAATCGGGCCAGGGACAGGCCCATCAGCCCCACGCCAAAAAAGCCCAGCACCAGGAATCCGCTGACTATGCGGGCGGAAACCAGGGTGTCAATAACCACCGCGGCAACCAACACTGCCAGTCCCCATTGGAAGGCGCTTCGTACCGTATCCAGGTTCACTTCATCATGTGCCAGGCTCGTCCCCCGCCACCAGAGGGCCACCAGGAAAATGAACGTTAGCGCCACGGAGTAAGCGGTCAGAAGGTCCCCGTTCATGAGTTTTCCAATTGGAAAGAAACCCAGGCCGGTATTGAGGTTTGCCAGAATAAGCAACGAGAAAGCGCTTATGAATAGACCGATCACTCCTCTCAGATTGAGGGAGAAACGGATGGTCTGAACGTAGAGGGATAGGACAAAGGACCAGAGCAAAGCCAGAAAAACCAGCCAAATTGGCAGGTTGGCCGAGGGGGCGCCGGACAGGGTGGTAAAGACGGCGATGGCGAGATGGGCGCCCACCGCCTCGAGGAACAGCGCCGTACCGGTGACGGCGCTACCTCGCCAGAACTGGTTCATCGCTCTCAGCTGCCTCGTTCACTATGGGATCGGCGTCCAGTACTTCAAGGACCCTGCCAAGGGAATACACTTGCACTCCGGTAAGGCGAAATTCGGGGCCGCCGTCCCCGGAATAAAGCAACAAAACCTTATAGCCCCTGGCCTGCATATCATGGATTTCTGCTTCCAGCGCCCGGGTTACTACTGATGTAATCACCACTACGGTCGCCCCGGGAGGAAGCAGGCTCCGCTCCTGCTGCAGAACATCCGACAGAGAAACCACAGAGTAGGGGCCGGCCATCGCCAGCGATTCGAGAACCAGCCCAAGTTGATGAGAGGAACTGCCGAAGGGGACGCTCAGCCATTTCCCTGAATATACCGCCACACCATTGCTGATCAAGCCGAATTCGTAACCGGCCCGAGCGCAATGGTCGGCCACGGAGGCAGCTACAGTTACGGCCCGCTCAAAGAGGCGACGGTTGGAACCCTGCCAGGCAAACTCTGCCGTAGTGGCGTTCATGGCTATCAACACGTTCAGAGCCACTACCGGCTCAAACACCTTGGTCTGCAACCTGGAGCGCCGCGCCGTAGCTTTCCAGTCTATGTGCTTCATGGGATCCCGGGGGTGGTAGTCGCGCAAGCCAAAGAACCTGGTGGGGTCTTCATATATCGGTCTCTGTCCCCTTGTTTCCCCCAGGGGATGTTCGGTGGGCAGTATCAGTTCCTTCAGGTCAATTACCCGCGGATAGACAAGGATATGGTCCACACCCTCAAATCGGGTTTCGGCGGCCGTGAATCCGAATATGTCCCCGCTGCGGAGTTTCGCCGGCCCTATCCGGTGATACCCCCGGGCCAGGCAGCGAAGGTTGTATTTCCAGGTAACCTGTTGGTAGGGCAACAGCGATGTGGTAATGCGGTGCTCCCGTTCCACCTCCATGCCTGTGCCCCGCACCGTGGCGCCGGGAAGTTCAAGCTGACGGGGAAAGGTATCCTGGATATCTACCCATATAAGCGGAACTACCTTGTTATTGGCCAAAGTAACCGAGTATTCCACCGTATCGCCCACGAAGGCGCGCGCCCTGGCCAGAGACCTGCCGTGATTTACCTTCTTGAAGGCGAAACGGTCCCAGAATTTGGCCAAAATCCACACTATGAGGACCAGGGAACCAACTATCAGAAGAATTCCCTGGGTGGCCACCAGGCCGACGAAGAGGAGGACGGCGCTGGCGAACAACCAAAAATCGTTCAGCATTATTTCGCCTCGGCCTCTGGTTGCGTCGCAAGTTGGAAACAGGCTTAGATGGGCACCGTGACCTGTTCCAGTATCTCCTTGATGATGCCCTCAGGAGTTCTTTCCCGCAGCCTGGCCTGAGACTTCAGGATCAGCCTGTGGCTGAGGGCAAAGGGAGCAAGCTCTTTGATTTCGTCGGGAGTCACGTATTCCCTGCCCCTCATTACCGCCAGCGCCTGGCTGCACCGGTGAAGTCCCAAGGTGGCTCTCGGACTGGCGCCCAACTCAATCTCCGGATGCTGCCGGGTAGCCTGGGCGATGCGGACTGTGTAGTTTCTCAAAACCGGGTCCACATATACCCGCTGGATCATGCTCTGAAATTCCAGAATATCCGAGCTGTTCGCCACCGGGGCCATCTCACCCAGTGGATCCGCGTTTTCAAACCGGAGCAGCATCTGCTCTTCCTGGGATTCATCCGGGTACCCCAGCTGTATCCGTATCAGGAACCGGTCCAACTGTGCCTCCGGCAGCGGAAAAGTACCTTCCAGTTCAATCGGGTTTTGGGTGGCAATCACAAGGAAGGGCGAAGGCAGGGGTATGGTAGTCTCGTCAATGGTAAGCTGCCGCTCTCCCATAGCTTCCAGCAAGGCCGCCTGGGTCCGGGGAGTTGCCCGGTTGATTTCGTCGGCAAGCACTACCTGGGAAATTATCGGACCCGGCCGGAACTCAAACTCACCGCTCTTCTGGTTGTAATAGTGAATACCCGTAATGTCCGAAGGCATCAAGTCGGGCGTGAACTGGATTCTCTTGAATCCGCAATCAAGTGAACCAGCCAGAGCCCGGGCCAGGGTGGTCTTGCCAATTCCCGGCACGTCCTCCACCAGTATGTGCCCGCCGCTCAGCACAGCTGCCAGCGTGAGCTCTACCACGTCTTCCTTGCCCACCAGGACGGAGCCGATGCTGTCCCGGATTCGAATGACGGCCTGCGAGACCTGCGACACCATTTCCGGGTTAATTATGGTTGACACTATTCCAGCAATCCCCGGGTCACGGAATCCGGTTCGAGTTCCAACTGCTTAACGTACTCCTCCGCCTCGTTGAGGTCCTTGAAAGAATCCACGCTGCGCCAGAAACTCCGCGATTTGAACGCCGCTATCCGGCCATTCGCTGCCAAGTCCGGAAAGGTCAAGACTTCATGGTCCCCGACTTCCGGCAACAGCGGCCACAAGCGCCTTTCAAGCACATATACCCCGGCATTGATCCAGTGGGGAAGTTCAACCTTTTCCCTGAACCCTACGACGTCCCCTTCATCATTCATATCCACCAAGCCATAGGGGCTGATCATGGGAGACACCATAATGGTCGCCAGGAGTTCAGGGCAGGCCAATTTTCTTTCCAGGTGCCGGTTTAACACCTCTGCCGGGTCTTGGGAGGTAATGATGTCCCCATTGAGAACGATAACCGTATCTTCATCTACAGGTACGTTCGCCATTACCGCCC
>VXOH01000182.1 GCA_009840135.1 Chloroflexota bacterium
GCGCCCCCTGGAGCGTCTACTCCCCGAGATGGTTAACGAGAAGGGTCTGTCCATGACCGCCGACGAGCTGGGAGTGAGCAAGGCTACCCTCGGGTACTGGCTGCTCAAGCTGGGTATCAGCGTCCGGCGTGTAGCGCTGGCCCCAGGTGAGACCCTGGAGGTAAAGAGGGTCAGTTAGTACTTTCCGGTCTGGCATATCACCGGAGGCCTCCGATGTAACGGTCGGCGCCAGAATATGCTGAGGTGGTGGATGTGATGAGAAGGACCGTCTAAAGAAACGGCCAAAACGGAAAAACCGCCCGCTGAATCTAGCGGGCGGTTTCTTTTTGACTCTTTCCCCTTTTAGGTCTGTATTTCCTGGTCTGGTACCTGTCGGAGGGCGGCGCCAGGACGCGATTTCCGGCTCAAAAGGGTGTTGGAATACCTCTCGCGAGTCGAACAGCCTTCTTTCGGCCTTAGGGTGCATTTTCAGTACATTATGTACATCGGTCGTCCCGCTCCCTTCCGATCATCAATTCCTTAACCCTGGAAAATATCCTCAGGCAGAAAGGCCGAGACGGTAATGTTGGGCAGGTCAACAATATTGCTGATCTTCAAATCCACGGCCACGCTGCATATGACGTATGCCTGCTCACGGCTCCATCCTCTTTCCTGCAGTAACTCGATCATATTTATCAGGGCGTTTCGCGCAGCCAGCGTCAGGCTGTCCTCACCCTCCTGGCTGCCATCGGCCCGTATGGGCATTCCCATGGTGGCGATAAAGTTGCGGGGCGCCGCCCACTCGGGGGGCAGGAAGTAGCCGGGATGGGCGTAGCGGGGAAAGCGAATGTTGTGCCGAGATGCTTCGCCCTTCAAGAGGTGGAAGCGCACTGCCGCCGTTGCTCCCATTTCTATAGCGGTTATGCAGCACTCCGAATCCCCCTGGGCGAAATGGCCGTCACCGGCGGAATACAGGGCCCCGGGAACGTTTACAGGAATGAGCAGCCGCGAGCCCTTGGTGAGCTGCTTGGCGTCCACGTTTCCGCAGTTTTCGCGGGGCGGCAGAGTTCTCAATCCGGTTTCCGCAATGGCTCCGCCGGAGGGAATGGCGTCTTCAGGGTCGGGGGGCGCGGCCTTACCTCCCCTGCTCACCAGGTCGGCTTCCCTGGCGGCCCAGGCCTTCAATTGCTCGTGGGATGGGGCGATTCCCGCCGTCCCCATGAAGGAACCGTCGGTAATCCGCACCCCCGGGATCTGGTCCGACGTTGCCCAGCCATCCTCAATGTCCCAGTGGACCAGGTAGGGATCAGTGAAAATGTCCCGCAGGAAACCCGCCCCGGGCCGATTCCTGGTCCAGCCGTAGGGTTGAGCCACGATGTCCAGGTACTCAATCTCCAGCAGGTCACCCGGTTCTGCGCCCTTCACAAACACGGGACCGGTAAGAGGGTGGGCCACCTTGGCGTCCAGGCCATGCAGGTCTGCCTCTGTCATGCCGCGCCGAATCTGACAATCGGAAGCATCCCTGGTCTCGAGAACTACTTCCTCGCCCGTTTCGACTTCGAGGATGGGAGGAATGTCGGGGTGCCAGCGGTTATGTCCCTTCTCGGGTTCCTGCTTAAGTCGTTTCGACCGGTCTATCTCGACGCTTTGCATTCCTTACACCCCTTTATGTCAAGTAATGCCAGACACGATAGTAGGGCCGATTCTATGCCTGGGGCAGCTTCCGGTCAATGGAATCAAACATATTTCCAGGACTATCGCATCAGTGTTCCGCCGGCCCAGGTTCCGGCGAAAGATCAGTGAAAGAGCGGTTCTTGAGAAGGAACGGTGAGTCGGCAGCTTACAGATTTGCTTTAGCGGCGGCTTTTTCGAAAGAAGCTACGCCAGTGCGGTGGGGAGACCTCCTGCTCGCCCTGCGAACGGAGGGCGGACCAAGCTCAGTGTAGTCCGGTGCAGGAATGCGGACCGGCTGGTCTGCCGTTTGGCATCAACTTGACCGCCATTTTCATGAGGGTTATTATCGGCCCAATCTCTGGCCCGGCGGCGCATCATGTCTGCCGTCGCCAGATACCAGGGCTGACCGAACGGTAAGAAATCGGCAATAGCAGCGAATGTAGCAGGGCGGCTCGTTTACCCGCCCTTAGCTGGAGGGAATATGCCTCAGGCCCATGAGTTGATTGTTCAACAGTTGGAGGAAGCGGGGATTGAGTACGTCTTCGGAATCCCCGGCGGAGGCACCGGCCAAATCTTTAACCTGTTGGTGGGCAAGGAAGACCGGATCAAGGCCATCCTGTGCCGACACGAACAGACTGCCGCCATCATGGCCGACGCGTACGCCCGGGCCAGCGGCAAGCCGGCCGTGGTCATGGGGCAGGGCTTGTTCATTGGCTCCAATGCCAGTTTCGGCATCATGGAGTCCATGCTCAGCAGTTCTCCCATGCTGGTGCTTACCGATACCTCCGACGGTGGCAACGCCCTTCATCCGGCCAACCAGTCGGGTTCCGGAGAGTACGGCAGCATTGACCTGCCCACCATTATCAAGTCCATGACCAAGTACACCTCGCTGGCCACCAGCCCCAAGGAAGCGGTTTTGGGCACCCAACTGGCCATCAAACACGCCACCAGCGGACGGCCAGGCCCGGCCGCCGTGGTTATGCGGTCGGCATCCATAGCCGGAGAGGTAGATGTCGAGGCGCCGCCCTTCATCCACAACGCTGCCGGCTTCCTGAACACTGCCAAACCCCAGAGCGCACCGCAGGATATTGAAAAAGCGGTGGAGATCCTTTCATCCTCCCGGCGTCCAATCATCATGGCCGGTAACGGAGTTCACCAGGGCCGGGCCCACGCCCAACTGGAGCAATTGGCCGAAATATGGGGCGCGCCGGTGGTTACCAGCTACAAGGGCAAGAGCGCCATTGCGGAGACTAATCCCCTTTCCCTGGGAATGGCCGGGGTTTACGGACAGGTGGCAGCCAACGACGCCGTGGGCGATGCAGACACGGTTATTATAGTGGGGGCAAAGCTCAGCCCCCAGGACACGGTGCGGGAACGCCCCAACGTATTTGACCCGCGCACCCAGCGAATTATCCAGATTGACATTGACGAGCGGAACGCCGGATGGACCTTCCCCATTGAGTTGGGCCTGATCGGCGATGCCGGCAGCATATTGACTCAACTGGTTGAGGCCTCCGGCGAGGCGGCCCAGTCCACCGCCGCCAACCGTGAGGAGTGGAAGGCCAGCTTGCCAGGGCGCAGAACATCGCCAGGATTCTTCGATGATCCGGCCATGCATGTAGATTCATCGCCCGTCACACCCCAGCGGCTGGTGGCCCAGCTCAACCAGACCATGCCCGACAACACGGTGTATGCCCTGGACGCGGGGAATAACCGCACCTGGATGGCCCATTTCTACCGGTCCGCCCAGGCCCATACCTTCTTTGCGCCCGGCGGCACGGCAGGGATGGGTTGGGGTCTTCCTGCTGCCGTAGCCCTTAAACTGGCCTATCCGGACCGCCCCGTGGTCGGGGTAACCGGGGACGGCGGCTACATGATGACGGTTAATGCCCTTTCTACTGCCATGCAGTACGAGCTGCCCATGATCTGCATCGTATTCAATGACAATGCCCTGGGCATGGTGCGGCATCACCAGCAGGAGGGCAGGCGAATCGCCTCGGAGTTTATAGACACCGACAACTCGGCCGTGGCGCGGGGCTTTGGCTGCTTCGGGGTTCAGGTAAGCGATTCCAAGGATCTGCCGCAGGCATTGAGAGATGCCCAGGCTTCAGGATTACCCTCGGTTATTGACGTGATTATTGACCGGGGGCCCTCTCCCGACGACTGGCGGGCCGACCTGCGAACGGCGGGGGAGACTTAGCATTGCGGCGCGAATAAGTTGGGAACTGGTAGGGGCAGCCCTTGGGGCTGCCCTTGTTACGCACCTGGCACTACTGCCTTAATTGGGTGCGCGGTCACACACTGTGAACATAGCGAGGTTATCAATGGCAACCTGGACAGAATCGCAACTGGCTTCCATAGACAAGATGCTCAACCCCCGGTCCGTGGCGGTGGTTGGCGCCACGCCCCGAATGCAGTACGGGGGACGCTTTCTTAATGCGATGCTCAAGTCCGGCGACCGGGTAAATGTCTATCCCGTCAATCCCCGGTATGACGAAATTATGGGTGTGCGTTCTTATCCTTCGGTTTCGGACCTGCCGGAGGCTCCCGACCTGGTGGGCATAGTGGTGCCATACCACCAGGTATTGAATGTGCTGGAGGAGAGCCACGCCAAAGGCGCAAAATCGGCCATCGTCATTTCCGCCGGCTTCTCGGAAAGGGACGTGGATGATCGGCGGGACCTTCAGGATGAATTGGGAGCCTTCGCCAGGGAGTCGGGGCTGCGCATTTGCGGGCCCAACTGCCTGGGCGTTGCCAATGTGCAGGATGACATCTGGCCGTCGGCATCTTCCCGGGGCTCCGACGGACTCAGCGGGCCCATCGGCCTGGTGTGCCAGAGCGGCGCGTCCGCCTTTGGTCCCTTTCTGACCAGGGCGGTGGAAGAGGGCATCGGCCTCAGTCACATTATATCCACGGGCAACGAGGCGGACCTGGATTTTTGCGACTTTGCCCGGTACCTGCTGGACCAGGACTCGGTCAAGGTAATAGCCGGATTTGTGGAGGGTTTCAAGGATGGTCGCAAGCTGATAGATGTAGCAAAGCTGGCGGCGGAACGGGGTAAGCCCATCGTGATTATCAAGATTGGCCGCTCAGACCTGGGATCGCGGGCCGCCCGGTCCCACACTGCGGCCCTGACCGGCGTTGATGCGCTGTATGACGAAGTTTTCGCCCAATACGGAATTACCAGGGTACAGGACTACGACGAATTGCTGGAAGTTTCGCAGTTGCTGGCCCATACCAGGAAACCGGTCCAGTCCGGTGTGGCCGTAGTATCTCACTCCGGCGGCATCAGCTCTTTGACGGCGGATATGTGCGGTCAGGCCGGCCTTGATCTGCCGCCGCTCACTGACGAGGCCAGGGACGGTATCAACGACGTCTTGAAGGGTTTCGGCTGGGCTGCCAATCCTTCGGACGTTACCGGGTTCGCCAACAGCGAGTCCTTTCCCGAGATAATGCGCCACATGAGCGAGCAGCCCCGGATTGGCACCTTGGTGGTGGCCAGCGCCGGAGCGGACGCCCAGGCGGAGCAGGTAATCGCCCAGCGGGATGCCAGCGAGCGTGGCCTGGCCTTTCTATGGACGGGAACGCGCTCCTCCACTTCCGGGCTGTCCAGGCTCAAGGAAGCGCAGATCCCCGTATTCTACGTGCCCGACAAGCTGGCGCTGGGCCTCAAGACCCTGTTGGGCTACCACCGCTGGCGGGACGGGCGATTGAAGGATGGCTTTGCACAAATCCCGGAGGTAAGCGATTCCCAGGCGAAGGCCGTTGCCGACCTGAAGTCTCTGGGCAGGCCGACTTTCTCCGAGCATGAAAGCAAGCAGCTCATTTCCGCCTGGGGCGTTCCCATTGCCCGTGAAGCCACCGCCGGCGATGCTGAAGGGGCGGTGGCCGCCGCTGCAAGCCTGGGCTTTCCGGTGGCAATCAAGGCCGATTCCCCGGACATATTGCACAAGACCGAGGCCGGGGTTATACGGCTGGGTTTGGGAGACGAAGAGCAGGTGAGGTCGGCGTACACCCAGGTTATGTCAAACGCAAGCCAGGCCGCTCCCGGTGGTACCATAAACGGGGCGCTGGTGCAGGAGATGGTGTCGGGCGGAGTCGAAGTGATCGTCGGCGTTTCTTACGACCAGCAGCTTGGCCCCGTCCTCCTGTTCGGGACCGGGGGCGTGACCGTCGAGGTCTATAACGATGTTGCTCTGCGGCTCTGCCCCATCACCAGGCCGGGAGCCCTGGAGATGATAGACCAGGTGAAGGGGTCCGCCTTGCTTAGGGGATTCCGGGGTTCAGCCCCGGCCGACGTGGACGCGCTGGCCGATGTACTGGTCCAGATTTCCCGGATGGCCGCCCAGTTGGAGGGTACGCTGGCGGAACTGGACATCAACCCGCTGATGGTATTGCCCGAAGGCCAGGGTGTGCGGGCAGTGGATGCCCTGGCGGTGTTCGAGGGGTAGATAGCAGTCTGGGCACGACCCCGGACTGCTTGCTGCGGGAAAAGGCACGGGGGCGCATCAACATGCGCCCCCGTTCTGTTGCGGAGATAGTTTCCCCAGGAGTGCAATTGCCCTCTATCTGGCCTTCAGTGTTCCTGGAGGATGTTGCCGGCCAGGTCAGTTATCTTCTCGACCCTTACGAGCACCGCGGCGCCCAACCGGTCCGGGTCCCGGTCCAGTTCCGCCTGAACAGTCCGGTGCATCACGTTGTTCCGTATTGCCCCTGCTTCGTACACGGTGGCGGTGCCGTGGAATCGCCAGGTTATCCGCAAGGGTGAATTCCGGTAAAAGATTACGACGTGAGGGTTGTCAGAGACATTCCCCAGGGCCGACCTTTTAGCTCGCTCCCAGTAGGCCAGGTTTTGGCGGTCAAAGACCATTACGCTGCCTTTCATGCTTATCTGGGGTCTGCCATCCTTATCAGCTGTGCCCAGCAGGCAGGTGCAGCGGTCATCCATGGCAGTGTCGAGAAGCTGCCGCATTTGATCGTCCAGGTAAATCATCGTATCAACCCCCTTGACCGGTTCCCCAGCAGGATGCCGCGGCCCGGGCCACGCCTCGCTACGGATTCCCTATGGCTTCCCTTCCAATATAGTATAATGCGGGCGGATGGCCGCTGGAGCATTCCAGCCGAAATCCAGGGGAAGTCACCCCAAGAATACCTGGCGCATGATGCAGCCTGGACGGAGCAGTTACCTGTTTCGTCTGTTGTTTGGTCTGATGGTAAACGGTGCGCCTACACTTGCAATTGTGGAGTAACCAATTGGTTAATCGCCTGGAAATCCGCGACCTTCCCGAAACCGGCCAGTTGCAGCTGCGGCTGATTGACGGCGAGGACACAGTGGAGGCACCTCCCGTCAATTTCCCCGACCCACTTGGACCCGGCGAGCAGGCCGAGTTTAGCTGGTACCTGCAGGAATACCTGGATAGTCCTTTCGGCTTGGCCAGGGAGCGGGGACAGGCTGTCGAGGCCGCCCTGCGAAACCTGGGGAGGCTCATGTTCGAGGCGGTGTTTGTTTCCGATGAAGCTAGGGATATTCTGGGGGTTGCCGTCGAGCAGGGATTTACGGAGTTCCGCCTCGCCATAGTGTCGGACCGCGCTGAGTTCTTGTCGCTGCCCTGGGAGTTGCTGAACAGCCCGGATGCCGGTTACGTTGCCGCATCCGCAGGCTCTGTGGTCAGGGAGGCCGATCCTGGTGCATTGCCAACCTTTGTAGCGGATCTCGCCGAGGATCAGCTTAACGTGCTGGTCGTCTCCCCCTGCTACCAGCAGGCTGAAAGTAATGGGGCTGAAGGTAATCAGGGAGGCAAACTGGCCGCTGGCCTGGTAGCGGTGCTGGAGTCGCTGGACGTGCAGGTGGAGTTGGACTTCCTTCGTCCACCTACGCGGACTGACTTCGCCGCCAGCCTTGCGGACAGGGCCGGACGTTACCACATCGTTCATTTTGACGGGATATGGCTGAATGAGGCCGGCGACGTCCTTCTCGAATCCGACTCCAGGCGAAGCGGCGCCGGTCGGAGCGAGGCCGTTGAACCTGGAGAACTGGCATCGGTCCTGGTGGGAGCCGGAGTTCCCCTGGCTGTGTTCAGCGCGGGAGACCGGGGCCCGAGGGCGCAGGAATGCAGTTCGGGCTGGCTACGACTGGGGCGCCAGATTACCGAGGCAGGAATTCCTGCGGCCCTGGTCATGCCCTACGCCCTGCGAGGTTCCGCCGTCGTGGAAGGTTTTCTGCGCCGGTTATACCAGTCCCTGGTGCAGGGCAATGATGTCGCCTCGGCCGTGGCCGCCGCCCGTACCGGCCTGATGGCAGAGCCGCGCCGGACAACCCTGGCCGGCCCCCAGGTTTCCTGGGACTGGATAACGCCAACCCTGTACCTTTCCAGGGAATACAGTCCCCCAACTATTCAAGCTGAACAGTCCAGCCCCCTGGGAGTTCCCACCATCCAGGCGCAGGATACGCCGGCAGAAAGCCAGTTTCCCGCAGCAGGACAATATGGACTCCTGGGTCGCCAAGCGGAACTGGCGGGACTGGAAAGGATGCTTGCCAGCGAGCCCGTTGTGCTTCTAACAGGCAACACCGGGGTGGGTAAAACGGAGTTGGGGCTGGGACTTGCCCGTTGGGTGCAAAAGACAGGAAGCAATGAGAGACCCGGCGGCGTCTTCTATACGCCCTTCGAACTGGCCCACTCGGCCAGCCTGGAAAGAGTTATCCACGAGATTGGCACGTCCATCCTGGGATTGAGATTTGCCGACCTCAGCCAGGAACGGCAGCGGTCCTGGGTGGTGGAATATCTTAAGGAGCAGCCCTCCCTGTTGATTCTGGACGGAGTCGAGAACATCGCCGGATTTCCGTCCGGCTCTCCCGGCTTGCTGGAAGAGGCGGAACGGGAAGCGCTGGGCCAGTTCATTGCCGATGTTGCAGGCCCTGGAGCCAGCCAGGTCCTGTTGACCAGCCGCAATAGATCAGAGGAATGGCTGACCTGTCCATACTCCCGGTTTACCCTGGGAGGGCTGGATATCTACGATCGCAGGGAACTTGCGGCGGCGGCCCTTGCCAGGGCCAACGTAGAACCCGACCGGGTGAGCGAGGACGTCGTCCAGTTGCTGGACATGATTGAGGGCCACCCCCTGGCCCTGCAGGTTGCCCTTCCCCTGCTGAAGGAAACTCCGGCATCGGTGATAATTGGCGAACTGCAACGTGCCCTGGACCAGTTTTCCGATGCGGTGGTGGAAGAGGGTCGCGACAATTTCCTGACCGCCTTGATGGAATACTCCTGGAGCAAGATGTCCCATCGCAGCCGGACTCATCTGCCCTTCCTGGCCCTGTTCCATCGGCGGGTGATGATGGACATTCTTACCCACATTACCCAGGAGCAGGCCTATCGGTCGGCCCTGGGCGAAGAACTGGGCTGGGGGGCCTGCCGGACCCTGCTGAGAAGCGCGATGGCGTCAGGTTTCCTTGAACCAATCTCGCCCAGCGTTTTCCAGGTCCATCCCGCAGTTCCCAGGTTCCTGGGCTCAAAGCTGGGCCGGCAGTTGCGCGGGGACGCCATAGGTAGGCTGGAGTCGGAGTTTGTACGGGTGTACGCCGACACCGCTGACTATTTCATGGAGTCCCTCTACGAGAATCAGGATTCGGGGGCCACTGCCGTGCTGGCCGAAGAGGGCAATCTGAATCAAGCCCTGGGTCTGGCCCTGGAAGCTCGCCAATGGGAGAGCGCCCAGTTGATTGTTCAGCCCCTGGCCCAGGTTTATCGCATGCAGCGGCGCATTCCCGAATTGCGACGGCTGAGGGGACAGCTCCTGGAAGCGGTGGGCACGTCGTCTGCCGAGGCAGATGCGGCCGGTGGAATTGACCTCTGGCTATACCTGCTGGGGACCGACGTAAGTGAAGCCGTGGAGCAGGGTGACGTGCAAAGAGCCTACGACCTGAACCAGCAGCTTTCCGATTACCTGGCGGAGCTTCCGGATGCCGAAACGGATCCCCGGTTGGCGTCGGTCTATCACCAGTTCGGCGCCATAGCCCTTTTGCTGCGCCGGCTTGACGAAGCCGCCGGTTGGTTCCAGCGTTCCCTGGATATCATCGAAAGCACCGACGACCGTCCAGCGGTGGCGGACGACTACTTCGCTCTCGGCCAGGTCCGGCAATTCCAGCGCCTGTACACCGAGGCCAAAGAATGGTACGGAAAGGCCCTGGATATCCATCAGAGGTTGCCCGATGAGGAAGAAATGGTGAAGGACTTCCGGGCGTTGGGGATGGTGACCCAGTTGAAGTTCGAGCACAAGGAGGCGGAAAGCTGGTATCACCGCGCCAGGGATATGGTGGAAGAGCACCGCGACGAGGAAACCGCCGTCCTCGTGTTCCACGAATTGGGAACCGTTTGCCACGCCCAGTACAACTTCGATGAAGCCAAGATCTGGTACCAGCAGGCGCTGAGTCTCAGCGACCGGCTGGGCAACCAGCCTCAGATGGCTACGGAGCTGCATTTTCTGGGTCTGCTGGAGCAGGACCGGGGAATAGTTTACGAAGAAGCGGAGGAATGGTATCTTGCCGCCCTGGAGCGCAAAGAGGAACTGGGTGACCGCCGTGGGGCCGGCGACGAATGTCGTCAACTGGGCGTCCTCTTCCACGAACAGAAGAAATATGACGAGGCAGCCAGCTGGTACCATCAGGCCAGGGATATTTTTGAAGAACTGGGCGACGTTCAGCGTATCGCCCGTACCTATGGGCAGCTGGGTATGGTATCCGAGGAGCGAGGAGACTTGAGCGGAGCTCTGGAATGGACCGCCCGAACGTACCAACTGGTGACGGAGTACGAACTGCCGGTTCTGATCCAGGTCAAGGCCCATCTGGCACGTCTGCGCGAGAAGTACGGCGAAGCGGAATTTGCCGACTGGTGGCTGAACTTCACTGGCGACGAGGCTCCCACGGACCTGGAAGTGGATACCAGCGGGATACTGTAGCCAGGCAAGAATATCCGGCTCGAAAATTATGGGACCGGAAGGAGGCAGGAAATGGCAGTAGGCAAACTGGAGATAACCTCCCGGAAACCCTTTGCTGACGGTGAGTCCTTTGGAGATGCGGGCGCCTACGAGCAGATTGACGGTGTTGCTTACTTTACGGTGGATCCGGTCAACCCCGTAAACGAAACGGTCACCGACCTGCGCCTGGCCCCCCGGGCCATCACTGGGGAGATTCATTTCTATGCCGACTTCCGGATTCTGAAACCGGTCGACCAGGAAAAGGGAAATAACCGGCTCTTCTTCGATATTCTGAATCGCGGGCGCGGGCCCTGCCTTCGCAATTTCAACAACGCCCCGGACCTGCCGGCTGACGCGCCCCTGGAGGCCGGCAACGGTTTCCTGATGCGACAGGGCTATACCGTGGCCTGGTGCGGCTGGCAGCACGACGCTCCGGACGTGCCCGGGGTGCTGCGGCTATATCCGCCGGAGGCCAGGAATGAAGATGGCAGCAGAATCACCGGCAATCTGGTGGTCACTTTCGTGCCCAACGAGCTCATTTATCAACAGTTTCTTTCGGACCGCAACCATCGGCCCTACCCGGCCAACAACCTGGAAGACTGGGACTCTTATATGACGGTCCAGGACAGCGAGGACGGCCCGGAACGTACAATTCCCCGAGAGGAATGGCGGTTCGCCCGGGAAGAGGGCGGCCAAATTGTCCCGGATGCCAATTTCGTTTACAAGGAATCGGGGTTTGAGGCCGGCAAGGTTTACCAGGTAATCTATTCCACCACGGGCGCGCCGGTGGTGGGAGCTGGACTGGTGGCTACCCGTGAACTGGCGTCATTCCTGCGACACGGTTCGGAGGCCGACGGCAATCCCTGCGCCGGTTCGCTGGACTATGCTTACACCTTTGGTTCATCCCAGAGCGGCCGGTTCCTGCGTGACCTTCTCTATTACGGCCTAAACTATGACGAAGAGGGACGCCGGGTCTTTGACGGCCTGATTCCCCACGTTGCCGGGGGCAAGCACGGTGAGTTCAACCAGCGTTTTGCCCAGCCGTCGAGCCAGGCAAGTCGCAGTCCCAACAATCTCTTTCCCTTCAGCGACCTGGAGCAAACCGACCCGGAAACAGGGCTGACCGACGGGGTGCTTACCAAGGCCGCCGCCCAGGGTCCGCTTCCCAAGATTATGTACACCTACTCTTCGTCCGAGTACTGGGGTGGCGGAGGAGCGCTGGTACACATAGATATCACCGGTACCCGGGACATGGAGGTTCCGGAGGAGGTGAGGGTTTACCATTTTGGCGGCGCCCAGCACCCTCTGGGTACTCCCTACCTTCGGGACAGCGATCCGGCCAATGGCAGCCGTGGACAGCAACCTTTCAATGTTCTGGATTACCGCCCCCTCCTGCGAGCGGCTCTGGTCAACCTGGACCGTTGGGTGACCGACGGGATGCCCGCCCCGGCCAGCCAGCATCCCAGGTTGGACAATGGCACGGCCATAACCGCTGAGGACGCGGCTGAGTCCCTCCGGGCTATTCCCGGCCTGAACACGCCAGAGCCCATGCGCCGGTTCCAGCGGCTGGACTTCGGCCCTAATCCCAGGGTTGCCACCAACGTCCCGGTAAATGTGGGAGAACCTTATCCTTTGCTGGTTCCATCGGTGGACGCCGACGGCAACGAGCAGGCGGGAATCAGGCTGCCCCTGACCGTGGTGCCCCTTGCTACCCATACGGGGTGGAACCTGCGGCACGCAGAAATCGGAGGGGAAGGCCAGATTCTCTCCTCGGGCGGAGCGACGGGCGGCACCCTGGCGGGTTCCAGCATTCCCTTCCCGGCTACCCGGCAGGAGCGGCAGGCTTCAGGGGACCCGCGAATGTCCATTGAGGAACGCTACGCCTCCCGGGAAGATTACCTGGCGCTAATACGAAGATCGGCAGAAGACCTGGTCGGGCAGGGCTATGTGCTGGATGAGGACGTGGAACAGTTGGTGTCCCAGGCCGGTGATCATTACGACGAGCTGACCAGCAGGGAATCCCAGGCGCAGGCAGCGGATAATTAGACTGTCGGTAGGGCATGCCGACAATACGGGAGAAAACAAGAAAGCCATGGATACCACCACCAGGCTGCTGAGCGACTTTTCCAGCCGGATTTCCTTTGAAGATCTGGATTCCGCCACCATACACCAGGTAAAGCGTACCGTAATTGACACTGTGGGCTGCGCCATGGGCGGCTACCTGTCGGAACCAGCCAAGATTTCCCGGGTTCTGGCCGGCTCGGTAGCTGGAGATCCCTCGGCGAGAATCCTGGGCACGGCGGAACACAGTTCCCTGGATATGGCCGCCTTTGCCAACGGGTGCATGATTCGCTTCCTGGACTGTAACGATTCTTACTTTTCGCCGGGTGGCGGGCACCCCAGCGACATGATTGCAGCCTCCTTCGCCGTGGCAGACGCCTTTGGCCGCGATGGCCGGGCTTTGCTGACGTCCGTTGCCCTGGCTTACGAAATATTCTGCCGGCTGTCGGACCAGGTCG
>VXOH01000143.1 GCA_009840135.1 Chloroflexota bacterium
TGACCCCCTGCTTGCAAAGCAGGTGCTCTCCCGACTGAGCTACACCCCCATTTGTGGACTTCCATTCTATCATGGCCCGCCGCCCCCATTCGATAACACTTTCTCAGAGCCAGCTAATTCATTCGACATCCCACCCGCCAGCGGGTATTATATTGCCCAGCAAATCGGGCCATTTCCCATGCACTTCCACAGGGCCCGTCTCACCTTTAATTGACGAGGAGATTCACATGCGTGGAGTCGCAATTGTAGCGCCGGTACGCACTGCCGTGGCCACCTTCGGCGGAGGCCTGCGGGGCGTGTCCGCCGCCGACCTGGCATCCCTGGTTATCAAGGAATCCGTCGAGCGCAGCGGCATTGACCCCGCCAAGCTGGATGACGTCATCCTGGGCTGCGGCTATCCCAGCGGCGAGAACCCGGCCATAGGACGATTGGCCGGACTTAAGGCCGACCTGCCCATCGAGGTGCCCGGCTACCAGCTGGACCGCCGCTGTTCCTCCGGCCTCCAAGCCATCCTCAACGCCGCCATGCTGGTGCAGACCGAAAACGCCGACGCGGTGGTGGCCGGCGGCGTGGAGAGCATGAGCAACGCCGAGTATTACGTCAACGAGGCTCGCTGGGGCGGCCGGTTCGGCTCCCAGACCTTCCATGACCGGCTGGTTAGGGCGCGGGAGACCATCTCCCCGGAGGAGCGGTTTGGCTACATATCCGGCATGGTGGAGACCGCCGAGAACTTGGCCAAGCAGTACGAAATTGGGCGCCAGGAGCAGGACGAGTACGCCCTGCGCAGTCACCAGCGTGCCGTCGCGGCCGTAGAGGCTGGCAAGTTTGACCAGGAAATCGTCGGGGTGCCCATTCCCCAGCGTCGGGGCGATCCGGTGGACTTTGTGAAGGACGAGAATCCCCGGGCCGACACCAACATGGAAGTTTTGGGACGCCTGCGGCCAGTCATGCCCGAAGGCACGGTAACCGCCGGCAACGCCAGCAGCCAGAACGACGCCGCCTCGGTGTGCCTGGTGGTGGCCGAGGACAAGGTGGAAGAACTGGGCGTCACTCCCATGGCATACTTGCGCGGCTGGGCGGTCACCGGCTGCCATCCCGCCTACATGGGCATCGGCCCCGTGCCTTCGGTCAACAAGGTCATGGGCAAGATCGGCATGTCCTTGGAGGACATGGACCTGATCGAGCTTAACGAGGCCTTCGCCGCCCAGGTGCTGTCGGTGCTGCGGGAGTGGAAGCTGCCCAACGAGGACAACCTTAACGTCAACGGGTCGGGTATCTCGCTGGGCCACCCCATCGCCGCCACGGGCGCCCGCATCCTGACCACGCTGTTGCACGAAATGGAGCGCCGCGACGCCCAGTACGGCCTGGAAACCATGTGCGTGGGCGGCGGTCAGGGAGTAGCGGCGGTGTTTGAGCGGCGGTAGAAGTATGCCTTGGCTACGAAGGTACGAGGGCCCAATTCTTGCGGCAATGGTCGCAGCAAATTACATACTGCTGATTGTTTATGTTGCTCTAGTGTTAGTAACCTGAAAACTTTGGCGTAATTCATTTGTGCCCATTCGTGCCCATTCGTGGATGAAAAGAATAACCGGAGGGAAGTATGGCTAATCGACACGATGAAGCCGACGTGCTGGTAATCGGGGCAGGCGCGTCCGGCGCCGCCTTTACCTGGAGCCTCACCCAGGCCGGCATCAAGGTTGTCTGCCTGGAGCAGGGCGGCTGGGTGCCCCTGGACGTCTTTTCCACCAGCGAACCCGACGCCCAGATACACTGGCAAACCGACTTCCACTCCAACCCCAACGTCCGGGGCCTGCCCGAGGACTACCCTGTGAATGAGTCTGACACGCCCATATCGCCCCTGATGTACAACGCCGTGGGCGGCAGCACCATCCACTGGGGCTCTCACTTTCCCCGCTTCCATCCCTCCGACTTTGTCTTGAAGTCCCAGGACGGGGTGGCCGACGACTGGCCCATGACCTACGCGGAGCTGGAACCTTACTACGACCTGAACGACCGCATGAACGGCGTTTCCGGCCTGCGGGGCGACACGGCCTATCCGCCCAAGCCCGACCGGCCCACACCGCCCCTGGCCATCGGGCGAGGCGGCGAACTGCTGGCCGAAGCTTTCAACAAGCTGGGCTGGCACTGGTGGTCCTCGGACAGTTCCATTGCCTCGGTGGAGTACGACGGGCGCCAGCCCGACACCGGCGGCACCCTGCGCTCCCTGGCCAGCGCCGACATCATCTACTGGCCCCGGGCCATTCGCCGGGGCGCCCGCCTGAAGACCTTCTGCCGGGTGCGGGAAATCCTGGTGGACCAGTCGGGCCGGGCCACCGGCGCTATCTACTACGACGCCAACGGCAACCTGCAGGAACAGCGGGCCCGGGTTGTGGTGGTGGCTGGCAACGGAGTCGGCACCGCCCGCCTGCTGCTCAACTCCAGGTCCGCCCTGTTCCCCGAAGGCCTGGCCAACAGCAGCGGCCTGGTAGGCAAGAACCTGATGCACCATCCCTGCGGCGGCGCCATGGGCATTTTTGACGAATGGCTGGGCGGCGAGGCCGGACCTCGGGGCAGTTCCATGCTGAGCCAGGAGTTCTATGAGACCGACCTGAACCGGGGCTTCGTCCGCGGCTACGACCTGCAGATCACCGGCGTTACCAGTTCTCCGCTGCCCACCGCGCTGGGCGGCATCCAGCAGGAAGTTGTGCCCTGGGGTGCAGACCACCACCGCATCTTCGGCGAGCGGTTCGGCCACACCATCGGCATTACCGTGATGACGGAAGACCTGCCCGAGGAAACCAACCAGGTGACCCTGGACCCGGTGCTTACCGATTCCCACGGTATTCCCGCGCCCAGGATTGAGTACAAGGTCAGCGAGAACACCGACAAGATGCTGGACCACGGCGTGGAGCGGGCCAGGGAAGTGCTGGAGGCCGCCGGAGCCAAACAGGTTTACACCTCCCACATCCGGCGCAACGCTGGCTGGCACTTGCTGGGCACCGCCCGCATGGGCGACGACCCCAACAACTCGGTGGTGGACCGCTGGGGCCGGGCCCACGATGTGCCCAACCTGCTCATCATAGACGGCAGCATCTTCACCACCGGCGCCTGCATCAACCCCACAACGACAATCCAGGCGTTGGCGTTGAGGACGGCAGACTTTGTGAAGGGCGAGGGGAGCAGTTTGCTGGGGTAGGCAACAGGCAATTTTCGAGATAATACGGGAATAGTCCCCGTCGCCTGGACGGGGGCTTCCTTTTTGCCCGGAATCCCTGTCAACCACCCAAAACCCGCTCATGGTGAGCTTGTCGAACCATCGCCCCGGCAACTGGAGCCCTTCCACAGGCCCAGATGAACGGTCAAATGGGGCCAACCCTTCGAGATCATCGCAACCCACTGACACCTGCCCCTTGCGCCTCCACCACCCCCTCTGTTAGCCTACCCCGGCTTTTGAACTCAACCCCATACATAGCGAGGTGAGGTATGCCCAGGGTAGTGCATTTTGAAGTTTATGCTGATGACATGGATAGAGCCAGCAAGTTCTACGGCGACGTTTTCGGTTGGACAGTCAACAAGTGGGAAGGCGAAGGCGGAGCCGTTTACTGGCTGGTGGATACCGGCGAGGAACCGGCCCAGGGAATCAACGGCGGCATGATGCCCCGCCCCAATCCCGAAGCGGTTACCACCATCATGCTTGACGTCCCAACGGTGGACGAATACGCCGAGAAAATCACCGCCGATGGCGGCACCGAAGTTGTGCCCAAGTTTGCCGTTCCGGGGGTGGGCTACGCCGCCTATTACAAGGACACCGAGGGCAATACTTTTGGAATATTTGAAGACAACAGCGAGGCCGCCTGACCTTGGCGAACTAAAGGGAGGCTAATATGCCCAGGGTAGTCCATTTCCAGATGTACGTAGATAATCCGTCCCGGGCCGAAAGGTTTTATGCCGATGTCTTCGACTGGTCTCTCAATCAGTGGGAAGGTGACGATTCCTTCTGGCTGATCAACACCGGGGATGACGCCGAGCCCGGTATCAACGGCGGCATGCTGGTGCGGCCAGAACCCTCGGCCTCCACCACCATCGTCATGCAGGTGCCGTCGGTGGACGAGTACACGGACCGTATCACCAACAGCGGGGGAAGGGCCACCGTCCCCAAATTTGCCATCCCCGGAGTGGGCTACGCCGCCTATTTCATAGATACCGAGGGCAACCACATAGGAATTTTCCAGGACGACGAAGGGGCGGCTTAGTTCTTAGGGAATCTTTTACAGGTTAAACATTTACTATGCGTAGGGGCGTCCCTTGTGGGCGCCCTGGCGTCATGCGAAACCCAGATTGTTGATCCCGATCCTGTTTCCCGTCCCAATTGACGTCTAAACCTCATGCAGGTAGTATGACGGCAATCTGCGGGGGCGATGATTTCGCCCATCATTGATGGTCCTTCTCAAATTTGCCCCGCAGTTCTTACCTTAACTAGGAGGAAAAAACTATGGCAGAAGTTTTCGGTTACGGCGATTTTCAGTACACCTTTGCCGAGGACTGGGTAAAACTGCCCGACGGTAAGCGCCTGCTGGAGTGTCCCGGCGTGGTCTGCGACTCGGAAGACCGGGTGTTCATCCTGACGCGGGGCGAGGATCCGATAATGGTCTTCGACAAGGACGGCAACTTCCTCCGGTCCTTTGGCCAGGGCCTGTTCAGCAACCGCACACACGGCCTGTACATCGCCCATGACGATTCCATCCTGGCCGCCGACGACGGCATCCATACAATCCAGAAGTTCACTCCCGACGGGGAGAAGGTGATGGAGATTGGCGAGCGTAACCATCCCGCCCCCAGGTGGAGCGGCCAGCCCTTCAATCGGCCTACCTCCGCGGCAATTCGCCCGTCCAACGGCGACATCTACATCTCCGACGGCTATGGCAACTCCCGAATTCACTGCTATTCCGGCGACGGCGAGTACAAGTTCAGTTGGGGCGAGCCAGGCATCGACGCCGGACAGTTCATCCGCCCCCACAACATTGCCGTTGATGGCGATGACCGCATCCTTGTGGTGGACCGGGAAGCGCACCGGGTACAGATTTTCGATCCGGAAGGCGGCTTCATCACCATGTGGAGCAACATCCACCGCCCCGACGCCATGGTTCTGTGGCAGGACAACATATACATCGGCGAGCTTAACGGCATGGGCGGCGTGGACGACGCCCCTGGCCTGGGCCACCGTGTAACCATCTACGACCTGGAAGGCAACCGCGTGGGCCTGTTCGGCTCCAAGGATGAGGGCGAAGGCGCGGGCCAGTTCATCGCCCCCCATGGCATAGCCGTGGACTCCACGGGCGCCGTGTACGTGTCCGAGGTGTCCTACACCATCCGCGGCTCCCACATGGACCCACCCCGGGAACTGCGCAGCTTCTCCAAGTACGAACGGGTTAGGTAGCTTCAACCGGACACCAATTGGTGGGAGGCCAGCCTTTCAGGTGAAGGGCTGGCCTCCAGTAGTTTCTTGGCTCATGTCATTTTCGGTAGTGCGGGGCCGCCCTCAGTTGTAGAAAAGAGGTTATAATATTGGGCGAGGATCTGACGAATCATGACCACTATCAGTAACCAAGAAGATTTGCTGAGGGCCCTTCGGGAGAATCCAGAATGGCGGGAGGCCGTGCGCGCCCTGATTCTTGGGGACGAACTTCTAAATTTGCCGGCCGCATTACAAAGACTCTCAGATACAGTTGACAGATTCGTTGCCAGGCAGGAGCAGTTCAACGACGAGCAGCGGCAGTTCAACGACGAGCAGCGGCAGTTCAACGACGAGCAGCGGCAGTTCAATAGTAATGCGATGAATCGATTTGACCGAATGGAGAGCGATCTCTCGTTCTGGAAAAAGGACTACACCCAGAGAAGGCTTGCAAGTCGCTCTGAATCTATACCCTCCGACATGGGCATCGATTTCTTGCGGAATATGACCTACGGGGAATTGACCAAGATTGCTTTGGCCGCAGCCGGAGGGCAGGCCCTGTCCGATGACCTAAAGAGTTTCAGAGATGCTGACTTGGTCGTGATTGCACTCGATGGCGGGACTACAAGGTATCTGGTTGTCGAGATTTCCTACACGGCCGACGAAAGGGACACCCGCAGGGCCATTCGAAATGCCCGCATCTTGGAAGAACAAACCGGTATTCCTTCAACACCCGTCGTTGCAAGCGTCAGAAACACCAATGAAGTCCAGGACATGGTAGTTTCAGGCCAAGTTTATTGGCACTATGTGCCTCCTCATGCGTTTTCAGATTGACTATGTAGTGGATTGCCGGGACTAGCGCTTTATTCACCCGAGCCTTTTTCGAATACTGCGACTTTCCCCAATAAGAGGACCGATTTGACCCAAAACACCACCACCGCTACCTGGCAAAACATCTTCGAAGCTGTTGAAGCCCTTTACGAACTGGGCTGGACCGACGGTCTGCCCGTTTTGCCGCCCACTGCCGACAAGGTGGCCGAGTTCCTGGCCGCAGGGGGGCGGGACGGGGCGGAGATTGTTGGCGAACTGCCGGAGCGGCGGCGGGAGATTACTGCCGAGAAAGTGGCTGCCAACGCGGTAATGGCCGGTTGCAAGCCTGAATATATGCCGGTGGTGCTGGCCGCCACCGAAGCCATGCTCGCCCCACCCTTCAACCTGGTGGGCCCCTCTTCAAGCATGGGTGGCGCCGCCGTCCTGGTAATCGTCAACGGGCCGATTGTCCAGGAATTGGGCATCAACGCCCGAAACAACCTCTTCGGACCCGGCAACAGGGCCAACTCCACCATCGGGCGGGCTGTGCGACTCATCCTGATGAACGCCTGCGCCGCCATCCCTGGCCTGTACGACCGCAGCGTTATCGGACACCCAGGCAAGTTCAGCTACTGCATCGCCGAGGCCGAAACGGAAACCCACTGGACTCCCCTTCACGTGGAGCGAGGTTTCTCCGCCGACCAGAGCGCAGTAACCGTGTTCGCTTCCGAGGCCCCGCGTCAGGTGCGTTCCGTCGGCCACCCGGAGGCCATCCTCTACGCCCTTGCCGACGTGGCCTCATCCCTGGGCACCTCATTGTCCACGTCCGGTTCCGTGGGCGACCCGGCGGCGGGCATCCGCCAGGGTGAAACGGTGGTCACCATCGCCGGCAACAGCAACCTTTGGAGGGACTGGACCAAAGCCGACGTGAAACAGTACCTGTACGACCGCATCCAGCGTTCCGTGGCCGATTTCAAGCGGGCCCAGGTATTTCCCGGAGACATGGAACCGGGCGACGATGAACGCATGGTGCCCCTGACCGCCGGCCCCGAAGACGTTCTCCTGGTATTTGCCGGGGGCGAAGAGTCCAACATGTCCTCGGTAATACCCAGCTGGGGGCCCAAGGTGGGGTCCACATCGGTAACGAAGGAAGTGCGCCGATAGCGACTTCCCGGTACTATTCCATTAGTGAAAATTCGTCCGCCGCGACGGAGTCGTGGAGAATCAAGGGAGGAGGCAACATGAGCGAATACACCCTGGTCAACCCCACCACCGAGGCGGTAACGCCGCCCTTTGACGGCGCGCCCCGGCTACCGGCTATGGCTGGCGCCAAAGTGGGCATCATTGACGACAGCAAACGCAATGCCGATGTGCTGCTGGAGGAACTGGCCGAAGTGCTGCGGACCCGGTACGAGATCGGGGGCGTTCAGTGGCACCGTAAGCCCAGCGCTTCCCGGCCCGCCGACCCGGCGGCCATTGCGGCCCTGGCCACCGACTGCGACGCCGTAGTGATTGCCATCGGCGATTGAGGGTCCTGCAGCGCGTGCAGTGTGCACGACGGGATTCACGTGGAGAAGGCTGGCCTGCCTTCGGCCACCATTTGCACCGACCGGTTCATCCCCACGGCCAAGGGCATGGCCAAGATGTGGGGCGCCGAGGACTACCCAACCATCTTTACCGAGCACCCCATTGAGAACCTGGACCGGAACCAGCTCCGCAAACGTGCCGAGGGGCTGGCCACCGAGGTGGTAACGATACTGACGGGGAGTTAGGCGCAGGCATCGTACATTAGTCCACGAATGGGCGCGAATAACCACCAATGACGGCAATTCCGTTGGTGAACCTTCGTGTCCATTCGTGGATCAACTTCTACACCCGCATACTCGGCGGCAGCAGATTTGGAATGGCATCGGTGATGGGGTAAGTTTCATCGCAGGCAGCGCAGTGCAGCGAACCCTCCATCACCTCATCTCCTTCTTCAGAGCCCACCGTCAGGGTCAACTCACCCTTGCAAACGGGACAGGCCAGTATCTCCATCAGTTCCCTTCTCAAGTTTCCTCCAATCCCCGCACTGAGCTTTTCCCCGCTACGGGGTCAGACTGCTCTCAAACAGGTACCCCAACACGTCGGCCAGTCCAAATATTATAACCCCGATACCCAGCAGGGCCGCCGGGCCCGTCAACGCGGTCCGTATCCTGGCCTTGCGGGTAGGAGAAGAATCCCCTTCCTGTCGGGCAAGTTGCGGTCGGCGAAAACGCATTACCGCCATCATGTAAAGGGCCAGGACGATTTTCACGACCAGAACAACCACGTAAGGGATGGTGACGTTGTCAGCGGTCAGGCGGCTTGCGGTCAGAATGGCCCCGGTAACTATGAGCACGATTATGGCAGTGTTGACCAGCCCCCGAAACTCCTCGCCAATGGCTCGGTGGGTGTCTGGGCCCGGGTCCCTGCGTCCAAAGGCCGGTCGCAGCACCATCAGGTAAAAAATACCGCCGCCCACCCAGGCCACGGCACCCAGGGCATGGGCCCAGCGTATCGCCAGCAGTATCCAGTCAATAACGTTCATGGTTGCTTCGTTCCGGAACCGACACTCACCTGCATCCCTTTCACTCGGGGCTGGGACATTCTATTTGCGGGAGAGGCAAGGGTCAATCGCAGCGCCATTCAACCCTTGACTATAACCCGGCCCAAGTTACAATCTCACCAACATCGGACTCACCAACATCGGTCTCACCAACATCGGACCCACCAATACGGGCAGAATACCTGCGGTTTCGCAAGGAGGCAATAATATGCGACTGGAAGGAAAGGTAGCATTGATCAGCGGCGGCGCCAGGGGCCAGGGGGCCGTGGAAGCCCGTCTTTTCGCCACCGAAGGAGCGCGGGTGGTCATCGCCGACGTGCTGGAGGATGAGGGCCGCCAGGTGGAGGCCGAAATCAACGAGCAGGGCGGCGAGTGCCTGTTCCTGCGGCTGGACGTGACCAGCGAGGCCAACTGGCAGGACGTGGTGGCCGCCACCGTGGAGCGGTTCGGCAAGCTGGACATCCTGGTCAACAACGCCGGCATCTACCGCACCGAAACGGTGGAAGAGACCTCCGAAGAATTGTGGGACCAGGTAATGGATATCAACGGCAAGGGCGTATTCCTCGGCGCCAAGGTCGCCATTCCGGAAATGCGCAAGGCCGGCGGCGGCTCCATCATCAACATATCATCGGTGGCGGGCCTGGTGGGCAGCGAAATGTCGGCAGCCTATGGCTCCTCCAAGGGGGCGGTGCGCATCTTCACCAAGGCTACGGCCATCCAGTACGCCGGAGACAAGATTCGATCCAACTCCATCCACCCCGGCATCATCGAAACCCCCATGACCGCCCACATGCTGGCCGACAAAGAGCAGTACCGTTACCGGCTGGGACGCACTCCCCTGGGACGGATTGGCACACCCGAGGACGTGGCCTACGGAGCCCTCTACCTGGCCTCCGACGAGTCGTCCTTCGTCACCGGCAGCGAGCTGGTGATTGACGGCGGTAGAACGGCCATGTAGAGAGTTTTTCGTGGAAGAACGTAACTGCAACGCAACCTCAAAACGTGCGGCAAAAGCGCCGCAAGCACTAAGGAAGACGTTGGCCACAGAGTTGAGAGTGCCGCTACCAGGTATGAGACTGACGAAAAGCACTCCCCCGCCCACCAGGGCGAATGTCGCGGCTTTAATGTCGGACGAAATACCCGGTTCCAAGTAGCTGGCCATGCCTAGCGCCGCGTAAATTGTTAAGGAAAGAATATACTTACCGACTAACACGGGTTCTTCTCTTGGATTGAGTAAATGCTGGAGGTGCGATGATGGAAGGTACTCAGGTTGCTTATTTGGTATTTTCGGTCTGCACCTTTGTCATGGTTGGCATATTCTGGTACGGGCTACGCAGACGGGAGAAAATCAGCGATAATCGCAAGGACTAGCTTTTCCCCCTGTCGGCAGGCGGTGCCGGTTCCGAATAACTCACAACAGTACGCTGTCTGGCAATTAACGGCCATCGTAAATTAGCCACGGCGGTTCGAGTAGCGCCAACAGGCATTTGACATTCGGTAGTTCGGAATTCATGGGCGCATTACTTCAGGGAATATTCCCGTGGCCGTCAATTCAGATAGAGACAAAGCCACGAGGGACAGAAAGCTAATCTGTCCCTCGTCGTTTTCTGATAGCAAGACATTGGTCAAATTGTACCTACCGCCCCATGGCGTAGTTGTCGCGTCGCAGGTCGGCGCCCACTTCCAGCGTTTCCCGTTGGCGGTCAATGGTGATGGCGTTGAGGGCTCCCATGCGCGGCGTCCAGTCGTCCCATACGTCCACCTTGTGGCCTCGCCGTTCCAACTCCTTGATTGTTTCCGGGTCAATCCGGCCCTCGGCCGACATGGCCCCAGGCGTGTAGTTGTGGGGGAAGCCGGAATCAGGGAAGCTCCAGCTTGCTACCCGGGGCTGCTCGATGGCCTGCTGCACGTCCATGCCGAACTCGGCCACATTCAGGAATAGCTGGGTCATGGACTGGCACTGTACGTCGCCGCCCGGCGTGCCAAAGGGCATCCACAGCTTGCCGTCACGGAATGCCATGGCCGGATTGGGCGTAAGGCGGGGGCGCTTGCCAGGCATCAGGCAGGCCGGATGGTCCCGGTCCAGCCAGGTCTGGTAGCCACGGGTGGACATGGCAAAGCCCAACCCCGGGACGGCGGCAGCCGAGGAGAAACCGTCACTGGGAGTAGCCGAGAAACCGTTGCCCCACCGGTCCACCACGCACACATAGCTGGTATCAGGCTCCACCGCGCCGGCCACCGGCTCCGGGTGGGCAGGGTTGGCCCGCCTCCCGTTTTGGCTGCCATAACCCTGGTAGGCCCAGGGGTCGCCGGCGCGGGGCATGTCGGGGCAGGCCCGGGAGGGGTCGATTTGCTGGCGGCGTTGGGCTGCATAGTCCGGGTCCAGCAGCCCCTTCATTGGCACGTCCACAAAGTCCGGGTCGCCATAATAGGAATGGCGATCGGCGAAGGCCAGTTTCAGCGATTCAATCAGGGTGTGGAGGTAATCGGGGCTGTTGTGGCCCATGCCTTTCAAATCAAAGCCGGACAGGATGCCCAGGGCCTGTATAGTGGTCGGGCCCTGGCACCATGGCCCGCAGGTGAACACGTCAATGCCCTTATAGTCTATGGACGTGGGCGGCTCCAGCTTGGCTTCAAACTCCCCCATGTCGTCCAGGGACAGCAGACCGCCCTGCGCCCGGTTGAATTCCACCATTTTGTGGGCCATATCTCCCCGGTAGAACAGGTCACGAGCCGCCTGGATAGCCATAACCCGCCCCTTGCCCGAGGCTCCCCGCTCCACCGAGACCAGCCGCCGGAAGGTGTTCGCCAGTTCCTTCTGGACTGCCACCTCTCCGGCGCCCAGCGCCTTGCCGCCGGGGAAGAAGGTATCAAGGGTCGTGCCCCAGATTCGGGGATCGCGGCTGCCGTTGGCGAACTTTTCTTCCTCCCGGGCCAGGGCACGGTGCAGGGACTGGGGGATGGGGAAGCCGTTTTCCGCCAGTTCCAGGGCCGGAGTGACCACCTGCTCGAAGGTCATGGTGCCGTAAAGCTGGATGGCGGACAGCCAGGCGTCGGCGGCAGAGGGAGTAACTGTGCGCAGCACTCCGCCGGGAAGCTGGCCGCCATGGTTGGCTTCGAAATAATCAACGCTGGCCGCCTTGGGCCACCTGCCCAGCCCGGCAATGGTAACCGTCTCGCCCCGGGCTGCGTCGTGAATCATGACGGGGGCCACGCCGCCGAAGCTGGTGTATTGGGGCAGGGTCACGTTAAGGGCAATTCCAGCAGCCACTCCGGCGTCGCTGGCATTGCCGCCCTGCTCCAGAATTCGGTATGCCGCCGCGGTGGCAAGATAGTGTCCGGCCGCCGCCATGTGGGTCCTGCCGGCAATCAGGGGCCGGTAAGTCCTGAGTCCCAAAGCCATGTCAGCACCTCCAGGGTTTCTTTATCCACGAATGAGCACGAATGAGCACGAATGGTCACTAATATTGCCGTTGCAGGTGCGATTCTGTGCCTTGCTCGCGTAATCTCCCCGCAAGGATTCAGGTTCGCACCATAGAGGGAAAGACGGGCTGCCACAAACAGAAATTCGCCAGCACTCAAGCTCATTAGTGAATATTCGTGCCTATTCGTGGATTAGATTCAATTATAGATTCAGTTAAGGTCGGCCAGCCGGGGCATGATGTCCCGGGCCAGGGTCGTTACAGAATTGACCCACCCCTCTTCCGGGTCCCACTCGTGCCCCATGGCGAGAAGAACACCGAATCCGCCCACGTCCCTGTGCATCTGCCGTACCTTCTCGGTTACGTCGTCGGGGCTGCCGACTATCCAGACGTTGTCCACCAGGTATTCGAGAGTTATCTCTTCATCAGGAATTTCGGGGTCGGTCTTGAACAGGCTGATACCGTCCACGTATTTCATCAGGGGAATGAAGTACTGCCGGAAATCGCGGCCTATGGTGCCGTTCAGAACTTCATCGCGGGCTTGCTCCGTGGTCTCGGCCACATAGATCTCCCGGGCGATGCGCCACTCCGACCGGTCGGGGGTGCGCCCCGTCACCTGCGCTCCTGCCTCCACCGCCTCCCAGTGGCTCTTCAGGGTTGTAGGCGGCACCAGGTTGATGCTCAGGGGTAGCCAGCCCTTTTCCCCGGCCAGCAGCAGCGTATCCGACTTGGGGGACACCCCCGCCACTCCGATGGGCGGGTGGGGCTTCTGGTAAGGGGTCACGTGGAACTGCAACCCAATCTCGGGCACAGGTTCCGGGATGG
>VXOH01000159.1:0-471 GCA_009840135.1 Chloroflexota bacterium
GATGTTGCCACCGTCACCGAACACTCAAATACCCCGCAAAACTAAACAGAACCGAATAACACCCTTTCCTTACTGACACGGTATGGTGCTTGGGACTTTGTTCAACGAATCCTCTTGCTACCGATACGTTGTGTAGGACCTGTGTTTATCCGTTGGTTGCGGGCCATGCACCGGTTTGCGGCGCCTGGGCAATCAGGGGCGGGTGCCCTGGAGCCGAAGCGTTGTGGCGGCCCCTAAACGGTCACGTAGGCGATTCCGGCTGGTTGCCGTTCTGCTCGTCGTCTATCCAGCCGTAGCGTTGGGCCAGGCGGAGCCACAGGCGTCGGGTGTTGGCCGCGTCACGGGCCACTTCTTCCAGCAGGTTAGCGATTTTTTCGTGATTGGCCTGCATCCTTTCCTGGATGCTTTGAAGAGTCTCCTGGTTCCTTTGAAAAGTCTCCTGGTTCCTTTGAAAAGTCTCCTGGTTCCTTT